>CAYMHD010000030.1:0-8740 GCA_964390135.1 uncultured Gudongella sp.
CTTGTGGGCAGTAACGGACCTTAGGTAAAGATGCCTGCAATAGTTCTATAAATTCAACTGCGAGGGAATCACTGAAAATATTAAGATGGGTCGGGGTACCTTTATCGGGGTATCCCTTTAATATGCATGTATATGTATTCGTTTAAAAGTGGTATAATATTCACAAATAAAACTAAGGAGTGATATCATGGGTTTTCTGGTAACAGGCGGTATAATACTTTTAATTGGAGTTTATATTTTTAGCACCTACAATGGATTTATTGCCATTAGAAATGCTGTTGAGGAGGCATTCTCAACAATGGATGTCTACCTCAAGAAGCGTTACGACCTTATCCCAAATCTTGTGGAAACAGTAAAGGGATATGCAAAGCATGAGCAGGAGACTTTCCAGAAAATCGTGGAGGCCAGGTCAAAGGCCATGAATGCCACGACAATCGAAGAAAAGCAGGCATCTGAGAATATGCTTACCGGTACCTTGAAGTCATTGTTTGCACTTAGCGAAAATTATCCTGAATTAAAGGCGGATTCTCAGTTTCTTGATCTTCAAAAGCAGCTTCAGAAGGTTGAGGAGGATATTGCCCAATCCAGAAAGTACTACAATGCCGTTGTCAAGACTTTGAACACAAAGGTGGAGTCCTTCCCATCCAATATTGTGGCTATGATGTTCGGATTCAAGAGGGGAACCTACTTCACTGCAGATGAAACGGAGAGAGAAAATGTTCAGGTTCAATTTTAACAGACTAGCACCCCTGCTTTTATTAATACTGGTTTTGTTCCTTATGCCATACTCAGCTCAAGCCTCAGGGTATGATCTTGAAATATCTGAGCTTGATATCCGGATGGAAGTTAGAGAGGATAATTCCTACAGAATTATTGAACGGCTTACCGTTCAGTTCAACCGTTCGGACATGCATGGAATCTTTAGGGATATTCCGGCCAGAACCTACTTTGGAAAGCCAGTAAGAATCGAGGATGTGGACGTTGAGGGACACCAGTTTCAATCATCCAGGGAGGGGGATTATCTCTCACTTAGGATAGGTGATCCTGATGAATACGTTCGCCCAATAGAGTACTACAACATCGAATATATCTATAACATCGGGGATGACCTTAATGAGGAGATGGACGAGCTATATTTTAACTTGGTTGGTGACCAGTGGGAAATTCCAATCCACAGAACCATATTCACAATTGACATGCCCAAGCCCTTCAATCCAGATGACATCAACTTCACATCAGGCTATACAGGCTCCACAGATGGAGCACAGGTGGAATACACCGTTAATGACACCACCATAAGTGGAGAATACAGAGAGACAATTTCTCCAGGGCAGGCCCTTACCGTGGCTCTTCCTCTTGAGGAAGGCTATTTTAGCCAGGTTGAGCCAGATGGAGACGGCATCAGGACCTTCACGAAATCCTATATAGCATTGTTTCCTGCTCTTTTGCTGGGAGCACTTGGGCTCTTGTTCAAGTTTGGAAGGGATGATCCCATCTATCCCACGGTTGAATTCTATCCACCTGAGGGCCTTACTCCCGCTGAGATCGGTTATATCTACGATAACCGTATTGACCCATATGATCTGACCTCCATGCTTATATATTGGGCAGACAAGGGCTATATTAGGATAATTGAAGAGGAGGATGAAGAAGGTCTTATATTCAAGAAAAAGAAGACCACCCTCAAGCTTGAAAAGCTGGAGTCTCTTCCAGCGGGAAGCAAAAGGTTTGAGAGTGTCTACTTCAACGACCTTTTCGACACCTATGCAATAGACAATGTGGTGGATGTTGAACAGCTCAAAGAGAGCTTTTACATCACCCTTGGAGCCGTGAAAAGCGAGCTGATAAACTCCTTTGACAATCGCAGATTCCTTTCAAGGTCCGGATTCATGGCAGCCCTGGGAATGTCAGCGATCGGCTCGGTAATTTTTATACTGGTTTTCCTGGGGATATTCAATGAGATGAATCCATATGCTCCTTGGCTTGTGGCAGCTTTTGCAGCAGTGGGAGGCATAGTGCTGGGGGGATTCCTTTCAGGGTCGGCCTACCTCTTTGCAAGCGTTAAGACCAAGCTTCCAAATGAAAGGTTCAAGACCATCATCTCAGGTATATTTACAGCTCTTATTCCTCTGGCCATATCAATCCTGATTCTGTATATCACCGATGCCAGCGTCATATATCTAATTGGCTTTGCGATTGGTGTGGGGGTTATCTACCTGTCACCTCTGGCACATAAAAGGACAGCTCAGGGAATAAAGTGGATGGGTCATCTGCTTGGTCTCAAGAACTTCATTGAAAAGGCTGAAAGGGACAGGATCAGACAGCTGGTGGATGAGGACCCGGAGTATTTCTATCATATTCTTCCCTATGCAATGGTTCTTGGTGTAACAGACCAATGGGCAAAGAATTTTGAAGGTATAGCAATGAGCAATCCCGATTGGTATCAGACCAACTCAAGTAGAGCATTTCACGCCCCTTATTTTGTAAGTAGGATGGATGCAAACACCAGAGCAGTTGGAAAAACCATGGCTTCAAGCCCGGCAAAATCAGGTGGTGGCAGCTTTGGTGGCGGTAGCTCCGGTGGAGGATCCGGCGGTGGCGGTGGCGGCGGCTGGTAATCTGACATATTAAAAGCCTCTGGAATTATCCAGAGGCTTTTCTTCTGCTCTATTTTATCTCTTCAAAATTGTCCATGTGGAATGCCCTGATCTGATCATCCATGACGTAGTAAAGTATGTCATCTATATAAACCGGTCTCTTGACATTCTGTCCATATATTCCTTCATTTGAAATTTCCTTTACCAATTCCAGCTCTCCCGCTTCACTTGCCCTAATTACAAGCAATCCATTGAATGACTCTCTGACCAGCTTGCCTGAGTACAGATTAAGTGTTGCATCGAATGCAATCAGATCATCCTGAGGCTTTAACATCAGAGCCTTGTGATTATGGAGAACCTCCGCATAGCTTCCTTCGTCACCAAGGATTAGATTCTTGATTTCCCTTGGCATTCCTGAATCTGATACATCAAACAGAGAAAGCTTGATGCCCTGCTGTCTTCCTGTCTCTTCATCTATATCCTGACCAATTCCAAGAAGAACATCCTGGCTTATTGGATGAAGGTAATTTGAAAAACCTGGTATCTTAAGTTCTCCTGTTACCTGTGGGTTCTCAGGATCTGAAAGGTCAAGCACAAAGAGGGGATCAACCTGTCTAAAGGTTACAACATAACCCATGTCTCCCATAAACCTGGCGGAAAAGATCCTCTCTCCAGGTGCAAGATTCTCAATGGAGCCAATCTGGTTCATGTTCCTGTCAAGTATATAAACTGAGTTTATGCTATCACCACTCCACTCAGTTGTAGCTACCCTGAGGTTTCCATTGTGTTCATCCATTGAAAATTGGTTTAACAATGAACCCTGGACCATTCCTCCACCTGAGTATCCAATTTTGGTGTCATCCACAGAGAACCTTGCAATGTTTGTAACCGATCCCCAGAATGAATTGTAGTCATTACCTGCCACATAGAGTGCATTTTCACTCATGTAGACTTCACTTCCGCTACCCAGGTAAGCCTCTATGTTGGAAGACTCCTGTTCATCCATGATATCCACTGCCGCCACCATAAGGTAATTTGGCATCCTTTTCCCTGGATGATACAGTATGCTGTCAACTGGGAGCTCCCTGTATTCAGATCCCATGGTTGAGTCCCTGAAAAGCGGTATTGGCTGTTCCGAGTAAGGACCGTAGTAGTTAAGATACTTGTTAACAACAAGATATACATGGTCATCCTTCTTTCTGCTTGATAGAAGTCCACCCTCAACCTCAAGCTCCTTAATCAGGTTCATTTTACCCTCTTCACTTATTTCATACACTCCAAGGTAGACATATTCCTCGCCATAATATGGCATTATGGAGTCAACCATGACATCCTCCATGGGCATGGGCTCAGGCATTGGTCTAATCCAATTTCCCATTGCACCCTTCCTTCCCAGTACAACAAGCTTGCCTTCATCAGCGTATAGTTCGGAGTACTCAACATACTCTCCTGTCTCTTTGTCCAGCTGGACCTCCATCTGGTCTGTAAGGACCGGATGGCCATCATTTGCCCTATAGATTTTCACTGAGTCTCTGGTTGCCACGTAAATGAAGGTTCCATCTGTCTTAACGATGTCCGCTTCATTTATCCCTTGTACCTGCTCGTTTGTGTTGGAAAAATCCTTGCCCCCATCCTGTTCGGCTGCACTCTCCTCCATTGCTGGTTCAGGGCTCTCCATCACAGGCTCTCTCAATGCTTCATCAAATTGGGTCTCTTCCATTCCTTCAATAAGGGCAAGAAGCTCTTCCCTGCTGCTTACCTTCAATGCCTGGCCTATCTTGTTTTTTACTTCCAGCACCATCTCATCATGGATTTCGTCCTGACCCCTTCCTATGAAAACAACCCTGTTTTCATAGGCTACGTCCATTTGCAAAATATTTTCTGCCACAACCCTAAGTGGAACCATGGTCCTGTCCTGGATTATCAGGGCTACAGTGTCGAATTCAACCTTTTCCATAAACTCGCCGCCCTGAAGCATATTGTAGTAGTTCTCTCCTATTGGAAATATATATTGTTTGCCATTGAAAATGATTGAGGCCTCCCTCTTCACCGGGTCATAATCCACCTCTGCACCAAAATGCTCACTGATTGCTCTCAGTGGCACCAATGTCCTATCCTTGTGAATAACGGGGACCACTCCTGGATTCTCCGGATCAAGTGGTATCATCTCATCTCCTGACAAAATAAGTGGACTCCCCAAATGAAGGGAAATACCCTGGTCTTCGACCTTGGCACCATAGGAGACTAATCCACCCATGGTCATTGCTATTATCAACAAAACGCTTACAATCTTCTTCATTACAATTTACCTCCCTTTGGTCCTTTAGTGCTTCCTATTTCATATTATACCCACGTATCGCAGTAAAGTGTTTACTATTTGGTTACGATTATCCCCTGTTCCTACATTTTAAATATATCCAGGAGAAAAGGTTTTATTGCATGTGTACAGTATTTGTTTTTTGGTATAAATACCATGAAGACACTAAATGGGAGGAAATCATGGATAATACAAAAGCTTTGGCGGTTCTGGATAATTTAAGGAAGGCAATAAAGGGCAAGGATGATGTTCTTGAAATAGTTGTGATGGCACTTCTGGCACAAGGCCACCTGCTTATAGAGGATGTGCCAGGTGTGGGCAAAACCACATTGGTGAAGGCTCTGGCAAAAAGTATGAACCTTGAATATCGGAGGGTTCAATTCACACCAGACCTAATGCCCTCTGATATAATCGGCGTCAACGTATTTCAGAAGGAGACCTCATCCTTTGTTTTCAGAAAGGGTCCCATTTTTACACAGATACTTCTGGCGGACGAAATAAACAGAACTTCACCCAAGACACAGTCCAGCCTGCTGCAGGCTATGGAGGAAGGTGAGGTATCCACGGAGGACAGGGATTATGTCCTGAAAAAACCCTTTATGGTCCTTGCAACACAGAATCCTTTGGAATATCAGGGAACTTTTCCACTTCCGGAGGCTCAACTCGACAGGTTCCTCATGAGGATTTCCCTTGGGTATCCTTCAAAGGAAAACGAGATAGAAATCCTTCAAAACTATCAGGGAATAAAGAATTTGGTTGATGTAAACCCAGTGGTAGACGGTGATGAAATCTTGGAGATGCAGCAAAGCGTAGCTTCCATAATGGTTCACGACGATATCCTATCATACATCGTGAAAATCTCTGAGGTGAGCAGATCCTACGAAGACCTGAGACTTGGTGCAAGTCCAAGGGCGTCCATAGACCTTCTTAAGGCATCAAAGGCTTGTGCCTTCATGAAGGGCAGGGATTACGTAATTCCTGATGATGTAAAGGAAATGGCCATCCCTGTACTTGGACATCGTCTGATATTATCCTCTCAGGCTAGGATCGAAAGAAAAAGCATTGAATCAATACTGAAGGGAGTCTTGAAACGGGTGACAGTTCCGGTGTTAAGCCATGAATAAGAACCTTTCGATAGCCATTATACTCTTGATATCATCATTGGTTTTTGTGCTTTTGGTAGGTGGCAAAATTCCCTACCTGATTTTTCATGCCCTTATCCTCTATCTGATTTTGCCACTTATACACAGTGGATTAGGACTCTACTTCATTACAGGTTCAATCAAAATTCCATCTGGGGAATTTTACGCAGGAGATGTTGTGGATATCAGATATTCTGTTATAAATAGGTCCTTTCTCATGTTTCCATTTCTAGTCTTTACCCCTGACCTTTCATATGAAATAGGTGTTAAAAATGTTGATAAGCTACCTTTTTCACTGGGAGGCCACGAAAGTTTCACAAAATCTGAAAAAGTAGCCCTCAGAAGAAGAGGGTACTTTGGCATAGGTGGTTTCCACCTTACAATAAATGATGTCTTTGGATTATATAGTATAAAAAGATATATTGAATCAGACATATCAATCCTGATACTGCCTGAAATTGCAAAAATAAACTCCTTTAAGATCCCTGCCGGGATGCAATCAGGAGAGTTATTGGTATCCCATAGTGCCTACAGGGATAAGAGCAGAATATCATCTCTCAGGGAATATCGTGAAGGTGACTCCACCAGGTCTATCCACTGGAAGGCAACCTCAAAGAGCGAGGTCCCTGTAATCAAGGAATTTGAAGCCAGAAGTGACACCTATGTGGAAATCTTTATGGACAGCTTTTCCTCCAATTATCGAAATGATGTGGACAGAAGAATGGAGGATAAGGCGGTTGAGACCGCAGTTAGCATCATCCATTATTGCCTGTCCAACAATATTGCAATTGCTGTGAATTATGAAAATGATAAATCCCACTACAGACTAGAGGGTAGGGATTATGATGATCTTAAGCCCTATCTTGAAAGTCTTGCCAGATATTCAGCCACAGGAACCCTTAAGCTTGACAAACTGGTTAATGACCAATCACCCAAAATACAAAAGGGCTCCAGCACCATCCTAATCACTCCTTCTCTTGATCCTACAAACGGTTCAACAGCAATGGACCTTGCATATAGAGGAATGAATCCCATTGTTGTAGCCATTTCAGATAAGTACAACAGTACCGGATCAATGGATGGATACCTTGCTGGCAAGCTTAGAGAGGATAACATCCCTGTTTTTAGGATCGATTACGGCCAAAGCATCAGTGATGTTCTGGAGGTGTCCCATGGTTGGATATGATGGAAAATCAAACAGATTTACTATAAACATGGCTTACCTTATTATGGTCTTCTCCCTTGGGAGAATGTTCGCTGTGGGAATGAGCCTGAATAGAGGAGTCTGGCTTGAGTTGGTCATAGTTGTCCTGATTGGTATGGTAATAAGATTCCTTGTGCTCAAACCTCTTTATCTATTAGGTGTTATGGTTGCATCCCTGGTTGGCTCAATTTTTCTGGACATGATTTGGTCCGGATTCATACCCTTGGTTAGGAACTCGGTATTTGACCTGATAAACAATATAATCAACAACCTTTCAGGTGCTGAAAACATAAGTCTCTACAATCGACTTCCCCTATGGATAATAATTGTGACCATCATTGCTCTTTATACTTCCATGGTTATTTTCAGAGGCAGAAAAAGATTCTTTTTGCCAGCATTATATATTCCAATTTACCTGATATACTGGTATAGTTTCTATGACCAGGCCTTTGTCCTAATGGTCCTTTTTATTTTTTCATATCTTCTTATGGTGGGCTATGATTCATTGATAAGATCTGACTCGTCTGTAGGCGAAAATAAAAATGAACTTTTTCTGAATCTTTATCCCCGATGGATGAATGTGGTCTTGATATACAGCATGGTAATCGCACTTTTATCTTCCACTTTGCCGGGAAGCTCCGATTATATAAGATGGGGCTGGCTAAATGATAAGGTAACCGCTGCATTCCCGATCATACAGGAGCTCCGTTCAGGAGAAGAGGTCAGAAGGGTATCTGGAAGTGCCCAGGGCTTTGATTTTTCAACAACCGGTTTTCAAAATGACTCCTCCCGACTGGGTGGTCCAGTAAAGATCGATGATACGGTTGTCATGAGTATTAGGGGGGACAGGGTTAATTACCTTAGAGGAAACGTCAGACACACATATACAGGAATAGGTTGGATGGAGGATCCAAAATTTTATCAGATGGTCCAGGAATCCTCTGACTTTTCAAATCTATCGGAAGAAGAGAAATCTCTCTATTACAGGGATGTCAGCTTCTCAATAACAAATGAAAGAATTTCATCCACAACAGTATTCAGCCCCTTCCAGCCCTATTCCTTGGATTTTGAAGGTGATTCGGGAGCTTTGGTAAACCATGATTTTTCAATTGTATATCCTGGCGGGATATATGCGGGGGAATCCTACTTTATAAGTGCATATACTCCCAGGTCCTATGGAATACAGGTGGAAAGAGGGATTGATAGGAGCCTTGATGATTTGTTGAGTTCTGAGCTCTATTTGGCCCTTCCTGACACAATCACAGATAGGACTGTCCAGCTTGCACATGCCATTACAGATGGTCTTGAATCAGATATTAACAAGGCTCTGGCTATTGAAAGCCATCTCAGGGAAACCTATGACTACAATCTGGATGTACCCCATATACCTGAAAATACAGATTTTGTTGACTATTTCCTCTTTGATGGGGAGCAGGGATATTGCACCTATTTTGCATCTTCAGCACGCTGCCTATGAGGG
>CAYMHD010000030.1:8750-15484 GCA_964390135.1 uncultured Gudongella sp.
TCCCTAGCTGTTCTTTTAAGGATAGAAGGCATCCCTTCAAGATATGTGGAAGGCTTTATTGTTGGACCGGCAAATGAAGATGATGTCCAGGAAGTCAGGAACAGCAACGCCCATTCCTGGGTGGAGGCCTACATTGAACCAGCTGGGTGGATTACCCTTGAGGCTACTCCTGCCTATACTCCTCCTGCCAGGCTGCTGGATTATGACCCTCAGCTTGACCAAGATATTGAGGCCGAGGAGAACGTGGGTAGGAGCAGAGACCCTGAATCTGCTGATGGAAGAGATGATGGTACAGGCAATGGCAGCAGCAATATCCCTGATATGGAAAATTCGGAGAATGAGGATTCCACATGGGGCACCTCTTCATTTGCATTGGTTGCCCTTGTTATGATAACCTTAATAATAGCGTGGAAATTTATTAGAGGAATTTACTTGAAGAAACTTGATAGAATTTCATACGGAAACCTTAACAACAATGGAAAGGTTCTTCATCAATATTTTCAAATGGGACAAATCCTTGAAAATCTTGGATATGGACTCAATCCAGGAGAAACACATTTTGAGTATTCCAATAGAATTTCTCACAAGTTCCATGAATTTGGGAAGTTTGGATTCAAGCATGCAACACAATTGTTTGTCAAGTCAAAGTACGGAGATTACCAGCCAAGCTCTGATGAGGTGAATGCAATGGAAGACTACAACAAAAAGCTTGAGCTGCAGCTTAAAAGACATTTGGGTTCAATCCCATACCATTTGATGAATGTAGTTGAGTTGTTCAGTTATAGGAGTATAGATGAAAGGAAGTGATATGTTGACAGAAAGAAACTTCGACCCAAAAAAATATTTTACAGAGGCTGAGTTGATCAGCCTTACCCAGGATCTGGTAAAGATACCTAGCCATAAGGATGCCCCTGGCTTTGAAAAAAAAGTTGCAGAGTATATACACAACTACCTGCTGGAGCATGGAATTCAATCAGAGCTTCACCCTGTAGTTGATGGAAGGCCCAATGTAATTGCAAAAATCAAAGGCAAGGCTAATGGAAAGTCTCTAATGTTCAACGGACATACAGACACAGTTCTTCCATACAATATGACCATAGATCCCTTTGCAGCTACGGTTTCGGAAGGAAAAATCTATGGCAGGGGAGCTGTTGACATGAAGGGATCTCTAGCATCCTTCATGATGTCAATGGTTGCAATGAAAAGAAGTGGCTATGTACCTGATGGAGATGTTTTGTTTACAGCAGTAATAGGTGAAGAGGGAAAAAGCGAAGGAACAGAGTATATTGTAAAATCAGGCATAACAGCTGATGGTGCCATAGTTGGAGAACCATCAGACTACGAGTACGCCATAGGACATAGGGGCCTGGAATGGTTCGATGTAACATTTTATGGCAAGGCGTCACATAGTGGAAGACCTGAAAATGGAGTCAATGCCATTGAGCATGCAATGACCTTCATCAGCAGGGTAAAGGAGGAGCTTTATCCTGTACTAAGGGAAAAGTATGACGAATATATGGGCGGCTCTGTGATGAATTTTGGTACAATCACAGGAGGAACTGAGCAAAGTACGGTTGCAGACAAATGTATACTAAGAATTGACAGAAGATATATACCTGGTGAGGACAAGGACACCGTTATGGCAGAATATCAGGATATCATCGACAAGCTCAAGGATGAGGACCCAAAATTCAACGCCAAAATCGAGGTCACTCCAGAGAGTCTTCTGGAGCTCTACCACCCTCCACTGATCACATCCTTCAATGAATCCATAGTTACCTCGGTAAGAGAGGGAATTAAGGATGTAATGGGCTATGAGCCCAATATAACAAGGGGTATCGGATGGTCTGATGCAGCATTGCTGAAAACCTATGCACATATCCCAACAGTGGTATTCGGACCTGGCGACCTTTCCCTGGCACACACTGAAGAGGAATACGTTGAGATTGAAGATCTGGTAAATGCGGTGGATATCTACTCAAGAATAACTCAAAACTTCACTTCCTTGCCAAAGGAAGATGAGCCCCAATAGAATTGACAAACGACCAGCTTCCTCTAGAAGCTGGTCGTTTTAATATTTTTTGTTGAATTCATTTAAATGTTTTCCACAAACTGAACCTTGAATCCATCTGGATCCTTTACATACAAAAACCTTACATTTGGATTTGGCTGGAAGGGACCACTATGTACCTCGATTCCCTTTTGTTCCAAAATCTCATTCATCCTATCCAGAGACTCGACCTCAAAACCCATTGACATGCCTTCTCCAAGGCAATCCGGCCTAATATCAGTGTCACATATCAGCTCAAGCTTGGTTTCACCCTCACCCAAGAAACAGATTTCCGTATCTGGTCCTGCATTGAACCTTCTTTCCACCTTAAGACCCACTATCTCCGTATAAAATTCAATGGATTTCTCCATGTCATTAACGGTCAATGTAGTCCAGCAAAATTTCATTGCAAATCCTCCCCTATTCATAGATAAATTGTCTTCCAAACCTATCATACCCCATATGGTGTTTTTATCACATAAACAAAGAAAAAAACAGAGCCTGGTTTCCCAGACTCCATCATTAAAAATATAATTATCTAGCCATATCGTAAGCTTCTTGAACAACTGCCTGGTAACCTTCAACTGTTATTGTAACTGATGAAGTAAGGTCAGGATCAGCAGGTACATGCTGGTGAGCTTCATCTCTTTCCATAACTTCAAGATTCATGATCTCATCCATTGATTTCCCAGCCATCCAGTCTTGGAAGGCTTCCATTTGCTCGTACCACTCTTTTCCGATTGATGATGCCTTTACCATTCCGTAGTCTTCCTTAAGCTCGTGCTTGGTCTTTCCTTCTACTGAAGTATCAGTTGCAAGGCTTCCGTCAAGCTCATAGGCCACTCTAACCTGCGCATTGTCGATTATTGTTGCAACCACATTACCGTCACCATCAAAAGCTGTTGCTGCCATGTAGGTATCAACCTGTGCCTGTGCTCCTGCATCTGCAGTAGCATCCTTTGACTTGTTGATATGAGTTTCGATTCCCAATCCAACTGTCTCAGCTCCAGTTGCATCAACTGAATTGTTCCAAGCCTCTTCAACTGCCGCAAGATAGCTTTCAACTGTTATTGTAACTGATGATGTAAGCTCTGGTACGTTTGGAACATTCTTGTGTGACTCGTCTCTCTCCATAACTTCAAGACTTGTTATCTCGTCTACAGTTTTTCCAATCATCCACTCCTCAAAAGCTTCCATTTGCTGATACCATTCTTTGCCGATTGATGAAGCTTTTACCATTCCATAGTCATCGCCAAGCTCCTTCTTGCTTGGAACTTCAGCTTCCTTATCTGAAGTAACTGCCATGTTCTCATCAAATGCAACTCTAGTTTGAGCAACATCAATTGTTACGCTTGCAACCTTACCTTCTGCATCAAATCCAACTGCAGCAATTGTTACATCTGCCTGTGCCTGAGCATTTGCATCGTCAGCCTTTGCTTTTGACTTGGCTGTTGAAATAACCTGTCCAAGACCAAGCTTTGCAATTTTCCCGCCTTCAGCTGGCTCCTCCGCTGGTTCTTCAGCTGGCTCCTCTGCTGGCTCCTCTGCTGGCTCTTCCGCTGCAGGCTCTTCCGCTGGTTCCTCAGCTGGTGTACATCCGGCAAGCATACTGAAGCTTAGCGCAAATACAAGTAGTAGCATTAATAGTTTCTTCATTCTTTAACCCTCCATTTTATGTATTGTTTGATATATATTTAACATCTATGATTATAGCAGATACATATGTTTTCTACAAGTATTTTTTCATTTAAACATTTGTATATATGTATGTTTATCCTATTTTTAGACTAAATTTCTTTTCATTGAGAATTTAAACTTCAAGAATCCTAGGGCTTTTGAAATTACATAGATGGTTTTCTATATTAAAGCAATTGAAGATTTTGATATAATTAACTCAATTTTTATCCTTAGGTGATCCTAAATTTAAATCAGCCTGGATATTTGCTGAACAAATATCCAGGCTGCCATTATTGATCAGTAACCACTTGTGGAATCGGGAAATCTCCCGTATGCATGCTGCATCAACCTACTCTTGTTTACAATGTGTCTCTCATATTTGCCTTTCATAAACCTACCCTGGCTATCAAAACCTTCCACCTCGATGTAAACCTTGTTGTTTTCAACTTCTGCAACCTTCAGTCTAATATTGATTGGTTCACCTACCAATGTAGGATTCTCATGTGAAATCTCTATATGGGTTCCCACCGTAGTGTACTCTGAAGGGAGGAGATCCTCAAGCATCTCCGTCGATGCTTCAATTACCATGTTCACCACTGCAGGAGTTGATACTAGGTATGACAGCTCCAATGACCCTGGAAGGTCTATGCCGTCTGAAGTTCCTGTTATTTTCCTATAGTCCTTTACCAATCCCGGCTCAATTCTATGTTCCATTGATACTCCCCCTTTTAAACCCTTAGTAAAATCAACATTTGACTACCTTCTCTGTTATATATTATATACCTGTTTTCAATACTCATAAACATTGGTGTGCAATTCTCTCTCCATCACCACCAGTGCAAAGACTGTCCACCCTGGTATGTAGGCCAACCAAACCACATTGATAACCAAGAGGTTCCTGATACTCCAAATATTAGGGTAGAAAAGATCAAAAGCCACGCCATAATCGCAAATGAGCATCAATAAGCCTGAAATGGCCATCATAAGAGATGTTCTTCTTGTATAGTATCCATTAAAGATTGCAGAGGCTCCTGCCCATGCCATAACAGTCAAGGCCACAGCAAGCATTGTGCCCAACAGAATTTGGTCTACTTTCATGTGTGGAATCAAAGCCACTCCAAGAACAAGAAGCAAAACACCATAGACCATTGTTGGTATGATCAGCAAAGGACTCCATCTAAATCCCCTCAGATATATTCTAGCAATCAGGATATATGCAAGAGTGAATGGTACAAAGCCAAGGTTTACCAGGTCAGTTGGAAACCCCTTAAGGGAATGGGAGAGCACCAGAAAGAAATCTCCCAAAATAATCAGGGGAAACCCAAGAAAAAGAACCTTTTGATCATGGGTCGAGCCTCGCTTGATGAATGCAGTTACGCTCAGGAGGACTACAACCAAATATCTTGCCAAGGTAAGTGCATTGCCGTCTATCCCAGCGGCCTCCATTGCAATAAGGATTATGGTAAGGAACAAAAAAGCAATAAGAGTGTTTCGCCCATATTCGGTCATCCCCTCACCTCACTAAAAACCTTTTTTCTGACCTTCCCAGGGTGGAGACTTCCCTTCCCTGAATTCATCGATTCCAGGTCCTTTGAGGTTCCTAAGTCTCCAGGTTCCATACACATAACTGAGCACAAGCACTGACATGGTCGCAGGGAATCCCAGCAATGTGTTTGCCCATGCAATAAGAAAAAGGTCCCCTCCTCTGTAAAGCTGTATCTGAAGATACATCCTCAGCAGGAAGAGCATTGCCCATACAATTGATACTTCCCTATATGCAGGCTTAACATCCTTTCTCATAAACCATTCCATTTCCCATCCCCTGGATATGTGGCTTGCAAAAGCAGCGATGGGCTTCCCTATCACTATGGATATTGTGGCAGCTAAAAACAGGGCACCACTGCTAACTATGCGAGGAAGAAAGTAATCAGCAGCATTCCCTGCATAATATGCAAATGCTGAGGCTACAATGACCCCTCCAAGACCTCCCAGGGCATATTTTATCGTTTCACCCTTGATATGTCTCTGTATACCTAAAGCCAAGGCAGCCAAAACCGCTGCAAGCATACCTGCAATAATCCCGAATAGATTGTTGACCACCACAAATACCAATGGTGGAACAATAGCCCCTATTGTCTTTCCTCCAATGACGCTTTTAACTTCATCTCTTATCTCATCCATGATTTTTATCATATTGACCTCTCAGATTTTCCAGCTCCATTATATTTCATTTTCTCTCCATCCCATAAAGAACCTTTTCCAATCACCTTTGCACCTTCCAAGATTTATGGCGACATATAGGCTTCCAGTAAGAAAGCCGAATACCATCATTGCAACAATCCAAGCTACTGAAATGAGCTTGTTTCTTTCTCTGAAAAATATCCACATGGAGAAAAGGGTAAAGCCAACATACAAGTCCACCATGGATACTATTCCCCATGGATTATCCAGTATTATCCCACCATCTGTAAAAAAGTTTCCCTCAGTAAAGCCGTAATATAATGCCAAAAGCATTGCTCCAAATCCAAGCCATGATATTGCCCTTGCAAGCTTCATATGAACTCCCCCAATCTTTATAACAGTAATTTACCCTGAGCTGGCAACTTTAACTCCATTGTTGATATTATCTTTTTTTATGGGTATATAGAATTTAATGTTAATCAATATAAGGGGGGTTACCATGAAAATTAATGATTTGGATACACCGTCCCTGCTAATCAGGCAGGACATTTTGCTGCAAAACATTATTCGAATGCAAAAATATGCAGATGAAAACAATATATCACTAAGACCTCATACAAAGACCCATAAATCATCCTATCTTGCGCTTCTACAGGCAGACCAGGGTGCCGCTGGAATTACGGTTGCCAAGGTGGGTGAAGCAGAGGTTATGGCCAAGGCTGGATTGAAGGATATTTTCATAGCCAATGAGATAGTGGGTGAAAGGAAGCTTGAGAGGATAAAAGCCCTTCAGAAGCGGACCAATATTTCTTTTGGGTTGGATTCC
>CAYMHD010000031.1:0-15240 GCA_964390135.1 uncultured Gudongella sp.
GTCATTTCATCCACAAGATCCAAAGCTTCCTGCTTGTGCCCCGTGATCTCTCCAATCCTAAGAATTGTATCGGTGATCTCCTCAATGCTCTCCGGCTCAAATCCGGCAATCTGTATTCCTGCCTCAATAAGCCTTTCATTCTCTTCCGTCACTCCATCGCCGTAGTTTATGACAAGATCCGGCTCAAGCTCAATTATCCTCTCCAGATTTATACCATTGAAGTCACCTATTTTTTCGATATCAAGAACCTCTTCAGGATAGTCGTCATAGGTTGTTACACCTACAACCTTGTCTCCTGCACCTATGGCAAAGAGTATTTCCGTGTTGCTGGGTGCAAGGGAGATAATCCTCTCTGGAGGATTCTCAAAGATTATTGTATTCCCAAAATCATCCATTGTTTCCTCAACGTTTTCTTCTTGAGCCTCAGGCTGCTCCTCTGGTTGAACCGTCTCCGGCTCAGTGCTGCAGCCGGCCAGAAGCCCGATTGCAAGCATCATAACAAGTAATAATAAAAATCCTTTTTTCACGATACATCTCTCCTCTTTTCCACTAATTAAAGCCCATCAGGAGATGGGCTATATTGGCAGAACAAATACATCCCTCCCTCCGAGGCAAAGCACTAATATATTGTCACAGGCAGATATCCTGACTTACGGTTCATCCTCGGTTCAGCGCCTTCCCGATTTACCAGTGGCTTTATGCTGACTTCGTTCCCGTTTACAGTAGCGGGGGCTGTAGTGGATTTGCACCACTTTCCCTATTAAATCTCAAATGTGAGATACCTGTTACAGATATTATTTGATTGTCTTTATACATGATATCAGAATCAAATGACTAAATCAACCTTGATCCTCAGCTGATGTATCATGCTGCACATCCTCATTGGAATCTGTGTCGTCCACTTCCTGCTGCTGATCTGGATCGATTGTCGTATCAGAATCTTCACTATCATCCACGCTATCCTGGTCTTGAGGCTCCTGGGAATCCTCTACAGGATCAGGTTTCTCTTCAGGGGATGTAATATCAGGGACTTGCAGCTCCACAACCGGCTCCGGTCCAATCTTATAAATAAAGTCCCTCTCCCTGTAGTAGTCATGTGATAACTGCTCAGTGCTCACTATTTCTCCATTTCTCACTATGGATTTAAAGGAGTTCACCCTGTAGCCGTTTCTTCCCTCTTGAACAAGCTCCCTTGTGCCAGGCATCAAGCTATCATCCAGGTTCTCATGAACCTTGTATGGAATCGTTGAAACATAACTGGTGGTTATCCTTACGGAGTAGTCCCTGTTATCCTTGTCACCGTAAATTTGGAAATAGACACGTGTACCTTCAACCTTGCTGTCAATAACAATCGGATAGTCAAAATCATTTCTGAATATAAGATCAAGATATCCGGTAGCCACGGCTGCATCCGTCCCCCTGGGAACATATGCCGGTGGTATTGAGTGTGGATTCCTCTCTACAATGGTCATGTCAGCAAGCAGCAGAGCGTTGTAGAGCGTTGTTGAAGTCTGACATACTCCACCTCCCATACCAGGTATCAACTCTCCATTCTGAATTACTGGGGCTTCCCTGTATCCCGAACTCGCCTGTCTGGGACCCGTTGTCTTATTGTAGGAGACCTCCTGGCCGGGCATAACAATCATTCCATCAAAGGACTGGGCTGCTAAACGAACATTATGGCTCCTTCCAGCTGAGCTCCCTGCAAAGCTTGTGGAAAACTCCCCAATAATTCCATTTATCCTTGAGTAGTATTCTTCCTCTACCTCCGGTTGAATTTTCTTCAAGGGAATATAAAGGGCATCAGCCTCCAGAATATCCTCCCCCATATTGGACACATCTGTCATAAAGGCTTCCCTATCGAGCATTATGCCCTCAGCAGCTTCAATAATCTCCATCTCTCCGTCATTGAAGGTGAATTTGGCATCAATGGGATCCTTCTCAACCTTGGCAGCCATTTCATCCACCATGGTTTCCAGATTGTCCAGCTTGAAGCTACGTTCAAGATTGAAGCTGACAGGGTTTTCTTCCATATTTCTAATTTCATTGTATCTCTTTAGGATATTTCCCCTTCTGCCTAACTGGAATGCCTCTGTTGCAACTTCCTGTATATTGTACTCCAGCTGGAGATTGCCTAGTGAAATGGTGCTTGAGTACTCAGCTTCACCATCTACTTCTATCCTTATAGTCCTTTCCAGCTCCTCCTCTTTGGATTCATGCAGAAGAAGGATCCCATCCTCAAGTGTCAAGCCTCCCATTGGATGTCCATCAATTATTATTCCTTCATAAAATGTATCCCCTGCAATGTAGTTATCAAGATAATAGTAGCCTCCCATTCCGGTTATAGCCAAAAGAAGAACTACGGCTACGCCAATCATGCTTCCTTTTTTCATTTTCCCACCCCGTTTATATAATGAAGACAAAGAACGCTCACCGGGCACTCCTCGCAAAGAGGCTTTCTTGCCTTGCATACTCTTCTACCATGAAAAATCAGCTGATGATGTGCCTTGGTCCATCTGTCCATGGGAATTGACTTCATCAGGTCCTCTTCGGTTTTCTCTACGTTTTTCGAATTAGCCAAGCCTATACGGTTGGAGACCCTAAACACATGGGTATCAACTGCAATGGCTGGTATTCCAAAGGCATTGCTGGCCACCACATTGGCCGTCTTCCTTCCAACTCCTGGAAGTTCCATAAGCTCCTCTATTGTCTCAGGAACACTACCATCATACTGGGACAACATTTTTTCGCAGGCTCCGATTATGTTTCTGCTCTTTGACTTTGAAAGTCCACAGCTCCTTATTTTATTCTCCAAGGCTTCCTCACCCAAATCAATATAATCCATGGGTTCCTTCAGCTCCAAAAACATTTCTTCGGTAACCTTGTTTACCCTTACATCCGTACATTGTGCTGACAGGATTGTGGCTATCAGTAGCTCAAACGGATTTCGAAAGTTCAGTTCCGCTTTGGCATTCGGGTAAAGCTCATCAAGAATATCAAGAACCTGATGCTTCTCATTTTTTGTCAATCTCTTTCTCATTTTGATCACCTACAATATCTCAATCTCATGATTTGTTATTTCTACTCTTCCGTCAGCATCCACAAAGTTTATAACATTGCTTATGATGCTTCTCACATGCTTTGTTTCATTTGACACGCATGCAAAGCCTATTGTTGCCGACTGCCATACGTCGAACTTATCAACTTCTGCAACGGAAATATTGTACCGTGACTGAAGCCTTCCAAGCAAGCTTTTTATAACATGTCTTTTCTCCTTGAGGGAATAGACCTCAAATATATGAAGTTCAAGTGAGCATGCACCAATTATCATATTTACACCCCTTGATGTTTGTTATTTCCATATTATACTATTTTCGGCATAAAGAAAAGAGGGGTTGCCCCCTCTTCAAGCTTAAACTATAATATTCCCATCTCTTCTCCAACCTGCTTGAAGGCTTCAACCGCCTTGTCAAGCTGTTCCCTTGAGTGGGCTGCAGTTACCATGCATCTCAATTGGGAACCGTTGGGAATACGATGCCTGATACAAACACTCCCTTATCAAGAAGTCTTTTGCTAAATTCCATTGTCTTTGCCTCATCTCCTATGATAACTGGCGTTATTGGAGTTTCACTATGTCCTGTGTCAAATCCAAGTGAACCCATCTTCTCCTTGAAATACGCTGCATTATCCCACAGCTTATCGGTGTACTCAGTGGATTCCATAAGCATATTAAGAGCCTCAGTGATTGCGCCTACTGCTGCCGGTGGCAAGGATGTTGAGAATAGAACTGGTCTTGCTCTGTGGCTCAACCATTCATACATGGTTTTGGAACCTGCAACATAGCCTCCTATTACTCCTATAGCCTTGGACAGTGTTCCGATAGTGAAGTCAATTCTACCGTGAAGTCCAAAATGGTCAACCGTCCCTCTTCCACTTTCACCTAGAACCCCTGATCCATGGGCATCGTCAACATAGGTCATTGCACCGTACTCTTCAGCCAATTCAACTATCTCAGGAAGCTTGGCAATATCACCGTCCATGCTGAAAACTCCGTCGGTTATGATCAGCATATTTCTGTATTTGTCCTTGTTCTCCTTAAGAACTGACTCCAGACTTTCCATATCTGAATGCTTGTAGATTGTTTTTGCAGCCTTGGAAAGTCTTGCACCATCAATTATTGATGCATGATTGAGTTCATCTGAAATTATCAAGTCACCTGCTTCGGTAATTGCCTGTATTGTACCTGCATTGCAGTTAAAACCTGATTGGTAGATAAAGGCTGCCTCTTCCCTCTTGAATTTTGCAAGGGTTTCCTCAAGCTTTTCGTGAATATCCATGTTACCGATAATGGTACGAACGGCACCGGATCCAACTCCATATTTTTCAACCGCTTCAATTGCGGCCTTCTTCATTCTAGGGTTGTTGGCAAATCCCAGATAGTTGTTTGATGAAAGGTTAATTACCTTCCTGCCATTAAGCTCAACCTCCGCATCACTTGCAGAACCCATTACAGGCAGCTTTCTGTATACTCCCTCATCCTTGAGCTCCTGAATCTTATCCTTCAGAAATCCCAGTTCATGTACATTTGACACTTAAATCCCTCCTTAAAGGTTTCAATATTACTTGATTGAAAATCAACATTAGCTATTCTATCATATCTTTCAATATCCTTGAAGTATAAGGTTTCAATAAATCAATATTCTTTTCATTCAAGGCATGAATCAGGTCCATGTGATTATTATCCCCCATGTTTTCAAGGGCTATTGCAGAATTCCTGAGAAGCACTGTCTTACCCCTCCAGCTTCCGGCCATATCACCATACTTTTCCTGGAACTGTTTTTTTGACATGTGGACCAGTTCCTCAATATCAACAATCCCGTCTGTCTTAACCGGATCGAAGTCTTTGTGGGTTGATAATTGAACATTTATGTTTTTGGGGCACACAAGCTGACAGGTGTCGCACCCATATATTTTTATACCCATTCTGGCGGATAAATCCTCAGGTATCGGATCCCTGGTCTGGGTGAGATAGGAAATGCATTTCTTTGGATTGAGTATACCTGGCCCCTCCAGTGCCCCAGTGGGACAAGCATCCATACATAAGGTGCAGTCTCCACATAGGCTTTCCATGGGATCCTCCCTAACCTCAATTTCCAGGTCGGTCAATATATATCCAATAAAGATAAATGAACCATAAGATGGATTTATTAAGCTGCAATTCTTGCCATAATAGCCAAGCCCAGCCCTGTAGGCAAGCTCCCTGTCCACCAGAGGTCCGGTGTCACAAAAGGAAATTGAATTAAATTCATGCTCCCTCTTCATCTCCAGCACAAGTTCCTCCATCTTCTCCTTTAGAACATAGTGGTAATCTCTGCCCCATGAGGATCTGGAAAGGCTACCCTTTATCCTGTAAAGTCCTTTGTGTTCATATTCCCTGTTATAGGAAAGAGCAACCACAATAATGGATCTGCATTCCCCCATGGTAAGCATCGGATCCACTCTGAGCTCCAGATTCCTTTCCTCAAACTCAGTTGCCCTGCCCTCTTCAACTCTAGACTCCAGCAGCTTCCGAATTCTTTCAAGAGGCCCGGAATGGGTAAATCCTATCATATCAATATTAAGTTTCCTTGCAGCATCGATTATTCTATCCCTGTGCATGGCAATACCTCCAAAAACAATTATATCAAATAATATACAATAAACCCACTACTTGAAAAAACCATAGTATGATATAATAATCCTTGATGTAAAGGAGTAGATGATTATGTTCAATCTTAGAAAAAAAGCCTTTAAGAGATTTGATTTTCTGTTGCTTGCAACAGTTGTACTCTTAAGCATATACGGACTTGTAATTATATATTCTGCAACCCTGAGCATGGAGAATATTAGATTTGTAAGAACACAGGGGATTGCAACCCTAATTGGATTTGTGGCAATACTTTTTCTGGTATTCTTTGATTTCCAGTTTCTGGGCAAGCTATATATACCCATATACATCGTTTCCGTTCGAATGCTCCTGGCTGTTCTGTTCATGGGAGTCGGGGATGATCAATGGGGAGCGCGTTCCTCGCTGTATATCGGATCATTCGGTTTCCAGCCTGCTGAATTCGTTAAGGTTGGTCTTATAATTTCCCTGGCCAAGTACATGGACAACAACAAGGATGACATCAATTCACCCTTCGTCCTGCTTAAAATATTGCTTTTTGCGTTTTTCCCGGTTGGGTTGATACTTTTACAGCCTGATGCAGGTACTGCAATGGTCTTTGTTTTCTTCATTGCAGCAATGCTGTTTGTTGCAGGGGTCAAGTGGAAGTATATAGGAATCGCACTTACAATGGGGCTTATGAGCCTTCCGGTACTTTGGTCACGACTGGATACATTCCAGAAAAACAGGATTCTGAACTTCATGGATCCTGAAAGGGATACCAACAATACAGGCTATCAAGCCATCCAGGGAAGGATTGCAATCGGAAGTGGAAAGATATTTGGTAGAGGGCTTTTTGATGGAACTCAAACCCAGTTCAACTATATCCCAGAAAAGCAAACCGACTTTATTTTCGCGGTTCTGGCGGAGGAGCTTGGATTCATTGGAGGAAGCTTACTGATACTGCTCTACTTTATAATGCTTCACAGAATCATCAGGATTGCACGTAACAGCCCAGACAAATTCGGATCCTTCATGTCAATTGGATTGGCTGCAATGTTCCTTTTCCACATATGGGAGAACATAGGGATGACCATTGGACTGATGCCAATTACAGGAATACCTCTTCCCTTTATGAGCTACGGTGGTACCTTTCAGCTTATAAATCTCATATCAATTGGGATTGTCTTAAGTGTCGGATTACACAGGGAAGGATTGAGCTTTGAATAAATAGGAGAAAATTTCTCCTATTTTTTTTATTTAGTACCTTGCATTAAAAGGTAGTGTGTGATATGTTATAGCTGTGAAAGGAGACTGGCCATGAATATACAATTTAAAAAAGGAGTTCTTGAGCTTTGTGTTCTCACTCTACTGAACAGAAAGGATTATTATGGGTATGAATTGGTTGAAAACATCTCAGGGTTCATAAAGATTTCAGAAGGAACAATCTATCCACTCCTGAGAAGATTCAGAAGTGACGGTTATGTTACGACATACCTGGAGGAGTCCCAGGAGGGGCCCCCAAGAAAATATTACAGCCTTACTGATAAGGGACGGGATGTCCTTATTATACTTCAGGAGGAATGGGAGAGTTTTGTAAACGGTGTCAATTTATTGTTAAGGGGTGTAGATGATGACCAGGAATGAGTATTTGAGCAAGCTTAAGTCTTATCTTTCAGCTTTAAGGGAAGGTGAGCTCAGGGAGATATTACTTGACTATGAAGAGCATTTCAATATTGGACGTGAAAAAGGCAAGACGGATGATGAAATCTCCGCTGAACTGGGATCTCCCAAGGAGGTGGCTGAAAGTATACTAAGCACCATCAATACTGAAAGCTACAATGAAAAAGCCACTCCCAATGGTGGAAATCCCAATGATGGAAGCAGAAGATTTCTTATATTTCTGCTGCTGTTGGGACTTAATCTGGTATTTGTACTTGGGCCCGTTGCGGCAGTTTTAGGGGTTATAGTGGGAATTTTTGGTGCAGGGATCGGATTTGTTGTCGGAGGTATCGGATTGATATTCGGAGCACCCTTTGCAGGATTCATATCTGGCTTTGTTCCGGGAATACTCACCTCAGTGTCTTTTGGAATAGGTCTGGGTGCATTGGGAGGATTGGTCTTTATACTTGGAATTGTTTTGGGAAAGCTTTTTTACAGGCTGCTGTCCGTGTATATTGACTGGAACAAAAGGATTATAAATGGTTAGGAGGAAATGAAATGGATTTGAAAAGACTGTCCATAATACTTGCAGGGGTCATGCTGATTGCCTTTGGCGTAGGTCTGTACTCGCTTCTTTATATTGACAACTTCAGGATGGATCATATTACTGAAAGCGGCTCCATACAAATAAGTGACAATGGTGATACTGTTGAGATAGATTCAGAGGGCATTAGGGTTGTTGAAGACGGTAAGTCCGTTACCATAAGCTGGGATGGTATAGAAGTAATTGAAAATGGAGAAAAAACAATTGTTGGTTTGAAGGACATTGATTTTTTTAATCGGATAAATATTTTATCCAATCTTAACTCCTACCAGGCTGAGGAGTCAAATAACATGATCATTACAGATGAGATAGAGTCAATCTCCATCTACAGCAGCTTTGCAGATACAAAGATAATTCAAACAGATTCTCAGGAGTTGGAGGTTTCCCTAAAGGGTAGCTACAGGTCCAACCGTCAGGTCAGCCTAAGCGTACAGGATCTGGGTGAGCACATTAAAATTTCAATTACACCTGAAACTGGCAGCTATACAGTTGCCGAGTCAAATCTTCTATTGGAGATCCACCTTCCAGTTGACTACAGTAATAATCTTGAATTTACGGGCTCGTCGGCCGGTTTAAGTGCAGAAACCTTGGAAGTCAGGAGGCTTAAGGCTGAATCAAGCTCAGGAAATATTTTGATAGATGAGCTCTATGCTCAGGAATCCAGAATAGTAACTTCATCAGGTGAAATCCGGATTCCAGTTATAAGTGGAGATACTTCAATCACAAGCAGCTCTGGAGATGTTAGCCTGGGCCCTAAGGAACCCTTCAATGAAATAAAGGTGACTACAAGCTCCGGCGATATGGAAATAGGTCCATTGGGTGGTCTCTCACTGGAGATTGAGGGCAAAACATCTTCCGGGAAAATCAACTTTGAGGGCTCGGCCACCTCCATACAAAACGATTACGACAGCCTGTTCATGACACTTGGCGATGGTTCATATCAGATGGATCTTACAAGCTCCTCGGGAAACATAACACTTTTTGAATAGGCACATATAATGGGATGACGATCGTCATCCCATTATTCTCTACTCTATGAAGGTTACCTGATTCCTGTTCACTATGGCTTCCTCTTTCTTTTTCTCCTTCAGAAAACATGCTCTACACAGTGGTTCATATTCCTTGGTTGCACCAATTACAACCCTTTCCCTATCCTTGGTCTTTCTATGACTTACCCAGGCATCTGTCCCACATTTCACACATACAGCATGGTGCTTATTCAGATAATCTGCTATAGGCATCAGTTCCTTGAGGATTTCAAAAGGTCTTCCTGAAAAGTCAATATCCAGGCCTGCAACAATAACTGTGATATTCTTGCTTAGCAGTGAGTTTATACCCTGGATGATATCATCCATTTCTCCTCCCAGAAACTGTACCTCATCTATGGCGACAACCTCTGGGTTAATTCCATTGCAATGTTGAATAATCTGGTTTATATCATCCACAAGTATTCCATCCAAGGATGTTTTATCATGTGTCACGATTTCAGATGTGGGAACCCTGTTATCCACTGATGGTTTAAAGGCTACGGTTCTGTATCCGGCAATCATGAATCTCTTTACTTCCTTCTCAAGACTTGATGTTTTCCCCGAGAACATTGAGCCGGTGTGTATAATTAATTTCCCTTTGTATTGATGCATCTATGTCCCTCCTTATTCTTGACCTTTCCATTATACCAAGAATTCCAGGAGAGTTAAACTGCTTGAGGCAAAACTACATTAAATTTTGTTCCCCCATTCCTTCCAAAAAGGTAAAAGACTCCTAGGAGTCTTTATGCCACTGGATTCTTCAATGAGCAGGGTAAATTGACCAAGCATTTGCCACATACTGAGGCGTCACCAAGGTATTCATACTTCTCACCATTATGGATCAGCATCTCATAGCACTTGAATCTTTCAAATTTCTCCAGATGCAAGGCATCATTCACACAGCCATCAATACAGGCTGTGCAGCTACCATCATGCTTGTACAAGCAGTTTTCATTACCGCTTCTTTCATCTGCCACAAGCTCCAGACTTGTAACAACATTTCCAAGCCGACCGCAGCAGCCACTCTCAGTTATGAGCATATTGTTCATTCCAAATGTTCCCAAACCTGCAACATAGGCCACATGTCTATTGGACCAAACACTCACAAGGTTCTCGTAATCCATATTCAGAGATGGGTGCAGCTTAGCGGTTTCATGTCCAAGACCTTCAAGCCAGGATATTAGATGGTCATTTATCTCCCCAATAAGAAGGTTTGTCTCCACATATGCCCTTGCCCACTCCTCTGAGCTTTCCACCCTACCTATATTGCTTTGTACAATCCAGTCCTGGAAGGGAAGGAAGTAGGCAATGACAGTCCTTCCACTGGCCAAAATATCCTTAGGGTGAAGATGCTCAGGCACAGCGACATCCTTCAACAGGTGAAACATCGGGTCCTTTGTTGATGCAAAGCCAACCAGGGGTGTTTTCCAGCGTGACATCACTCCACTCTTTTTTTCAAAATCTGCAACAAAATTTCGAATTTCCTTGGTTATCTTATCCTTCATGGCTACTTATCCCTCATAGTTAGTAATTTCAATTGTCAAAATCATTACCGGTTCCTTTGGCATATCATTTCTGCCAACTGGAAGATGTGCTATCTTGTCTACAACATCCATTCCGTCGAATACCTGCCCAAAGACCGTATGCTTGCCATCAAGCCAATAGGTCCCTCCATTTTCCTCATAGGCCTCAATCACTTCCCCAGGAAAGCCCTTGGCTTCACCAAGCTGTTTCATCTGATCGATTATGCTCTTTTCTATATCACCTTTCTGAACTATGAAGAACTGGCTTCCATTGGTCTTTGGACCTGCGTTTGCCATTGAAAGGGCTCCTCTTAAATTTCTGTATTCCATGCTAAATTCATCCTCAAATGGTCTTCCCCAAATGCTTTGTCCTCCACGTCCTGTTCCATCTGGATCCCCACCCTGAATCATGAAGTCCTTTATGATTCTGTGAAAGCTTATTCCATCGTAGTATCCATCTTTGGCATGGGTTGTGAAGTTTTCAACTGCCTTTGGTGCCACCTCAGGAAAAAGTCTTAGTTTAATATCACCGTGATTTGTTTTGATTATTGCAATTTCTTCATTTTGCTCTGGTTTTTTTAATTGCTTCAGCATTTTACTACCTCCTAAGATTGTTAGATGTTTTGAATTTTACTATTGTCAAAATCGATTGACTTAATTCCTTGTATCTGAATAAGCTCGTTGTCAAGTATCCTATTGTCAAATCCCATGGGCTTCTTGATGTAGAACTTCAACTCGATAAGTCCGGAGGGTTCATCTCCCTCATCAGTTATGTCCTCAATTGAAATATTCCTGATGCTGATATTATGCTTTCCAAACAGCACCCCAATCTCTCCAATCAACCCAGACCTATCCTCTGCTGTAACCTTTACGAGTCTATTTGCTCCCCGCAGTACGTTCTTTTCAACCTTCGATAATACAACCAATGAAACCAGTACTATCATGGCAGTCACAACTCCACCAAAATAATAACCGGACCCTATTGCAAGGCCAATACCAGCGCATACCCAAAGACTGGCGGCTGTTGTAAGTCCTCTGATGTGGTTGCCTGTTCTTAAAATCGTTCCCGCTCCTAGAAAACCTATTCCACTGACAACCTGAGCTGCAATTCTTGCCCTATCAGCAGGCTGTGGAATCGCATACATTGAAACCAGCATTATCAGGGTTGACCCTACACTTACCAGTATATGGGTCCTAAAGCCAGCTGGTCTGTTGCTGGCTTCCCTTTCAATTCCGATTATACCTCCCAACACGGTAGATATTAGTAATCTTGCAAGTATTTCCGGATAGCCTATCATAATGTACCTCCAAAGGATGTGACCTTATCTAGATTTTACTCTAAAACTGGCATTTCTTCAACTCCATGTGATATAATCACCTGGAGGTGTTGAGGATGAAGGAAAGAATTACCTGTGCCATATGCCCCATGGCATGTGAAATAGATGTATCTGAAAATAATGGAGACCTTATTATAGCCGGTAATAGATGTGGCAGAGGACATGAGTTCGTACAGAAGCATCTGGATGAGGGGGACAAAATTGTAACAGGGAGATGTCTTCTTTCCGGCGGACAGATGAGCAGACTTCCAGTTTCAACAAACATGAAAATCCCTGGAAATCTCGTCAATCAAGTCTTGGAGACAATTCAAAACACTAGGGTCCAGGCTCCAGTAAAGCGGGGTCAGGTGATAATTGAAAACATATTTGGAACTGGTGCTGATGTAATAGCCCAAAGAAAAGCCCTTTGAGAGCCTGATTTTCATCAGGCTTCCTTTAGTTTTTGGAGTTCCCTCTGATACCATGTAAAAAGGATAATTCCCTTCAATATGCTACTCCCGCTTATTGCCCACCAAATTCCTGACAGCTCCAGAACCGTATAGGTCGATAAAAATATGGCTGATGGTATTCTAAGTGCATTAAGTGTCACACCCGTTATTGTTGGTGGAATGGTCTTTCCAAGTCCATTGAATGCTCCAGCTGTACCTATCTCAACGCTCATGAACAGCTGAGACAGTCCAAGTATCCTCAGGTATACTATGCCTTCAGCAATGGCCTTGGGATCCTCTGGTGTAAATATCGTAAACAAGGGTCTTGCAGCGAAAATCAAGAGCAGAGAGACGAAAAAACCAAATGATCCAAGCACCTTTATGCCCTTGTAGTAGCCCTCCTTGATCCTGGAAATCTTGTTTGCTCCGTAGTTCTGACCTACAAAGGCTGATATTGCGGCTGCAAATCCCTCTGAAGTCATCCATGAAATAGATTCAATCTGGGAACCTATAGTCTGTACAGCAACGGCCACAGGTCCATAGCCTGCAATTATCCTTGTGAGTATAATGCTTATGATTGCATGGATTCCCATCTGTGTTGAAGGGGGAATACCGAGCTTAAGAATCCTTATGGCCTTCACTATGTCGGGTTTGGCAAATATCTTAAAGGTTGAGTACAGGGCATTTATTTTCTTGCCAACAATCAGGAATATAAGTGTTACTCCCATCTGAGATACTATTGTGGCTATGGCAGCTCCCTCTATTCCAAGCCCAAATGTGAAGAGCAGCAAGGGGTCAAGTATCATATTGGCGACCAATCCCATGGTGTTTACCTTAAATGGAGTCATGCTGTCTCCTGAACTATTCAAGGTTGTGGACAATACGGGGTTTAGGAAGTGAAATATTATTCCCATGCCGATTATTCTAAGGTAGCTTTCTGCCATTCCAATTACCTCAGCATCCCCAAGATTGAAAAATGAAACAATCTGTCCATTGAAGTTATAAAGACAGAATCCATAGGTCAGACCAATTAGGATGTCCATCAACAATCCTACTGTTATGAACTCACGCGCGGACTTGATGTCTGACCTTCCATAGCTTTGTGAAACGCTGACGCCAACACCTATTTGTGTAATCATTATAAGAGCTGCACCCAGCCATAGAAAAAAACCTCCCGTTCCCGCTGCTGCAACAGCATTGGTGGAGAGTCTTCCAAGCCACATAGCATCAGTCAAACTGTATGCCATCTGGATGAATGAAGTACCCATAATAGGCAATGCGAGCCTTGTAAGGGTCTTAATTATATTCCCTTCCGTTAGATTTATCTCTCTTCTCATTATGTACTCCCCAATTTTTGATTATCCTCATCATTCTACACCATCCAGGTCTATAATACAACATTTAAGGATAGCCGAAGGGCTATCCTCAATGATTATGCGAACTGCTTTATGATTTCAATTACAAGCCTTGCTGAATTCTCAAGGTCTCTAATGTGCAGATGCTCCTCAAGTGTATGGGGCTTCCTTTCACCGATTCCAAGATTTATTGCAGCTATTCCGTTGGCATTGAAAATGTTTGTATCGCTTCCTCCACCTGACTTGGTGGTCATTGCTGGAATATCCAATTCTCCACATGCCTTCTTCACTACATTTACCAATGGATGGTCATCGTCTATCTTGAAAGCACCATAGGCGGTTTCTACATTCACTTCTACTGAACCGCCAAATTTCTCTGCGGCCTCCTGGCAGCACCTGACCATGTGATCTGATTGCTCCTTCAGCTTTTCATCACTTAGACTTCTGGCCTCAGCGGAAAACTCAACTATCTTGGGAACTATGTTGGTAGGTCCTTCAGCCTTTATGGAACCAATGTTTGCTGTTGTCTCCTCATCAACCCTAAGGAGTCTCATTTTGGAAATTGCCTCCCCTGCCATCTGAATGGCACTGATTCCAGTTTCAGGAGCAACTCCCGCATGGGCTTCCTTACCGATGAATCTGACATCGATCTTGTTCTGGGCAGGTCCCTGAACAATTATTGTTCCAGGATCTCCTCCACTATCCAATACAAAAGCATTTTTCGCCTTGATATTTGAATAATCAAGATTCTTGGAGCCAAACAGGCCTCCCTCTTCAAATATTGTAAATGCAACCTCTATGTCTCCATGGGGAATATTGTTTTCCCTGATGGACTGGATTGCCTCAACCACCGCTGCTATTCCTGCCTTGTCATCCCCTCCAAGGATTGTTGTTCCATCGGAGTAAATGGTACCGTCCTTGATCTGTGGCTTAATACCTCTTCCTGGTGATACGGTGTCCATATGGGCACTGAAAAGGATTCCCCCACCCTCTGAATTACCTTTCAAGTATCCTATGAGGTTTCCTGAGTTGCTGCCTACCTTCTCACCGGCATCGTCCATGCGGACCTCCATACCCAATTCTTCAAGCTCAGACTTCAAAGCAAGCGCAAAATCCCTTTCTTCCATTGTCGGGCTGTCAATCTGTACGTACTTCAGGAATCTTTCAAGTAGTCTCTTTTCATTAATCATGACCTCTCCCCTTCCATTAATGTATTTAGAAAAATGAGGCTTTATAAAAAGCCTCATTTAAGTCAATTCTTATACGTGGATCATTGCTCCTGGTCCCAATGGCAATCCAAGGAAATACCATACAACCATCATCAATAACCATCCGATCAGGAAAACCACCGAGTAAGGAACCATTGTTGCGATAAGAGTTCCCAATCCGCTTTCCTCATCATATCTCTTTGCAAATACCACAATCATTGCGAAGTAGCTCATAAGTGGTGTGATAATATTCGTAGTTGAGTCACCTATCCTGTATGCTGCCTGTGTAAGCTCTGGACTAAGTCCAAGTCTCATCATCATGGGCACGAATACAGGCGCCATGATTGCCCACTTGGCTGATGCGGATCCCATGAACAGGTTAAGGAATGCCGAAATGAAAATAAATCCAATAATCAGTGGAAGACCTGTAAATCCTATGCTTTCAAGGAAG
>CAYMHD010000032.1:0-6570 GCA_964390135.1 uncultured Gudongella sp.
ACCACCATATTTGTCAAATGCATGCCTAACATCTGAGGCAGTTCTATTTCTATTGTCAGTCAGGCAATTGACTATAATCGCCGTACCCGATGGTCCATAGCCTTCATAGATGATTTCCTCATAGCTGTCGGATCCAGATTCCCCGGTTCCCTTCTTGATAGCCCTCTCAATATTATCATTGGGCATATTTTCAGCCTTTGCCTTATCGATGGCCGCCTTCAGTGAAGGATTGTACTCTGGGTCCCCCCCGCCTTCCTTGGCCGCAACCATGATATATCTTGCCAGCTTGGTAAACACCTTACCTCGCTTGGCATCCTCCTTGCCTTTTCTATTCTTGATATTGTTCCATTTGGAATGTCCTGCCATATTTCTACATCTCCTTCCCTTAACCTAAACATTTTAGCATAAGCTCAGGCTAATTTCACTAACTTTTTTTGGACCAATGAAATTTTTTGCTTTTTTCTTCATCAGGAGCCTAATGTTAATGAATAGCAAAAAAGCCTCCTTGTATCAGCTAAAGACTTTTTTGTAGGAAGGTGGGTAATTCCTTTTATGTTCGCTTGCTCTGTTCATTCTATCTATCTTGTTTCGAACATCTTCAGGTGCTTCTCCAGTTCTGATATAGTTATCCAAGAGCTTGTATGAAAAACCCATCTCCTTTTCGTCCGTCTGATTTTCCCATAGTCCTGCGCTTGGTGGTTTTTCGATTACTGCCGATGGAATATCCAGAAGCCTGGCCAATTCAAATACCTCTTCCTTGACAAAATCAGCAAGAGGGAGCAAGTCCACCCCACTATCACCATGTTTTGTGAAATATCCAACATGAATTTCCGATTTATTGCCGGTTCCACAGACCAGATAACCCATTTCCTGTGCAAAGTAATAGAGTGTCATCATTCTGATTCTTGGCTTCAGATTGGCTTTCGCCAGAGGATTTTCACCTTCAAATGGAAGAGACTTCATGTAGGTATCATAAACCTGGGACAGGTCGATGCTTGTTACATCAATGTCCAAGGATCTTGCCACTATAAGGGCATCTGTCTCATCCTGGGGATTGCTGTGTATTGGCATTATGACACCCATACTATCGTTTGGAAAAGCCTTCTTTGCTATGCCTGCCACAACAGCTGAATCAATACCACCACTCAAGCCAAAGACAAGACCATTTGCGTTTGCTTCCTTAACCTTTTCTTGAAGCCAGACCACTAGGTTGTCAAGCTCCTTTTTCATTTCGTTCATTCTACCAGCTCCTTCACAAAATGATGAAAATAGACCATTTCTGGTCTATTTTTCAGCCTTGAGTGTTGCATACACACAATCATCCAAAAGATATCTCAGATTAAGCTCCTCTGCCTTTGCCACAACCTCATCATCATAGGTTCCTGGCTGGAAGAAAATCATATCGATGCCTGCTTCCTTGGCTTCATCCAAAACTCCAATACTTACCTTTGGAGGGACAACCATATCAAGCACATCAACCTTTTCAGGCAAGGAAGCTATTGAGTCATAGATTTTCTCCCCTTCAAGCTCATTGTAATTGGGGCTTACCCCATAGGTTGTATAGCCCTTCTCTCTTAGTATCTTCCATATCTTATAGCCGTACTTTTCTTTTTTCCCGGATACCCCAACCACTACCCACTTGTTGGATTCCATCATTTCCTTTTTCAGATTCTTATCTGATGTCATCATTATCACCTCGGTTTTCTTTATACCCTACTATTCCCTCCATCTCACACCATCTTTCACTGGAAGGTACTTTTCTTCAACCATGGAATACTCAATTTCACCACTGGTCATATCCTTCATATCCTCCAAAAAGCTGTCACTCAGACTCTTCTTGACGAACATATCAATGTATACAGTCTCCAGATATTCAACCTTCTCTGGTATGTATCCGTTCTCCATAAAATAGTTTTCTATTTTCCCGTAGGCTGTATAATTGATGCCCATCCTTATAAGGATGAACTTTTCCATGGTTACAATCATTGAAGCCTCTATGGCGATTTTGGCACCCTTGGTATAGGCTCTGATCAGCCCTCCACCTCCCAGCTTCACACCTCCAAAGTATCTGGTCACAACCACGGCAGCATTCCTCAATTCCTCTTTTTTCAGGACTTCTAGGGCAGGAATTCCTGCTGTTCCAGATGGTTCTCCGTCATCGTTAAACCTCTGGATGTTTGAGTCCCGTCCAAGCACATAGGCTGAAACATTGTGAGTTGCATCCTTATGCCTGGCTTTTATTTCCTGTATGAATGCCAGAGCTTCCTCCTCTGTTGTAACAGGAGCTCCGTAGCCAATGAAGCGAGACCTGTTGATAACGAATTCATCAGCTCCCCTTCCGGCAATTGTCCTGTAGGTCTCCTTCATGATATCAACTTCCTCCCACCTTATTTAATGATATATTCATTGAATTTTTCGTAGTCTATTTGATTTATTGTCAGGGTAAATAGTGCACCCTCCTCAGTATATTCTATGTCATCAACCTGATACTGATTCATCAGATAGCTTGAGATTGATTGACTGTCAAATGGAATCAGCATCCTGACCCTTCTGTATTCAAGAGGCAAAGTATCCTGAATCAGCTGTTTAAGATCTTCAATCCCATTGCCGTTCTTGGCGGAGATATAGATTGGGTTTTCAGTTCCCAGGCCAGTTATGCTCAAGTCACCTTCATCCAGCTTATCCATTTTATTGAATACGGTAACAATTGGTTTATCCACCGTCTCCAGATCCTTAAGCAGATCCATAGTGGTGTTTATTTGAATGTCCAGATCCTTGTTTGATGCATCAACCACATGAAGCAATATGTCTGCATATTCAAGCTCCTCCAGGGTACCCTTGAATGCCTGGACCAGTTTAGTTGGCAGCTTTGACACAAAGCCAACAGTATCTGAAAGCAGGTAATCCTGTCCGTTGGGTAGCTTTCCTACCCTATGAGCCGTGTCAAGACTGGCAAAGAGCATATCCTCAACATACACCTGCTTGCTTTCATCAGCTCCTTCTCGCTGAACCATGAGCCTATTCATCAGGGTTGATTTGCCAGCATTTGTATAGCCCACAAGCGCAACCATGGGCATCTGGGACGAAAGCCTTTTTTTCCGTTTAACATCCCTTACTCCTTCAAGATCACTCAGCTGCTTCTCAATATTATTTATTTCCCGAAGTATGTGCCTTCTATCGGTTTCCAGCTTTTGTTCTCCAGGTCCCCTGGTACCAATTCCAGCACCTTCCCTTGACAGATAGTCTCTAAATCCAACAAGCCTGGGCAATCTGTACTTCAACTGAGCCAGCTTCACCTGGAGCTTTCCTTCCCTGGATACAGCTCTCAGGGCGAAGATATCCAAGATCAGTGTGGTTCTGTCAATTATTTTTCTATTCACTATCTCCTCAAGGTTTCGTAGCTGAGCTCCAGAAAGCTCATCATTGAAAACCACAGTATCTATTTCAAGATCTTCACAGTAGGACTGAATTTCCTGTGCCTTGCCAGTCCCAATAAAGGTCGCTGCATTTATCCTGTCCTTTCTCTGGATTATACGGGCTTCTACCACTCCACCTGCAGCCTCCACCAGCTCCTCCAATTCATTTAGAGAATCCTCGATGTCAATTTTATCACTATCAAGCTCAACTCCAACAATTAAAACCTTTTCCTTGTTCTCTTCCACTATAATCACTCTCCTGTCAGGATGTATACAGTATACCATTTTTAAAGGTCATAGACCAGTTAAAAGCTACCTTCCGTAATCTTATTGTAACCTTGACAAGCTTAACAAAGAAGGTGTTCTGTGGTATAATATGTTATGTTTTTGTAGTCAAAATTTTAGGAGGTCAATAATGTCTACTGAAAATAGAAAAAAAAGAAAACAAAATAGATTCACCCTGGGAAAGGCAATCAAGATCCTTTTGGTCCTGATTATAATTGCAGGTATAATGGCTGGAGGTGCCGTAGGTGCTGCTGTTGTATCCATTCTTGATGAAGCCCCGGAAATCGACCCAACAACCATAGTTACCTCACTTGCTGAAACATCAAGCATATACGATCCTGAAGGCAATCTGATAGAAAAGATTCAGGCAGAAGAACTTAGAACTGTTGTCGGCATAAAGGAAATGCCACAGCATTTGATAGACGCCTTTATTGCCATCGAGGACCACAGATTCGAGGAGCATCCAGGTGTTGACATTGAGGGAATTGCTGGAGCACTTATTGACAATCTCAGGTCAGGTGGACTCAGAGGTGCGAGTACAATCACCCAGCAGCTTGTAAAGAACGTGTACTTAAACAATGAGGTAAAGCTTACAAGGAAAATAACTGAGGCATATCTTGCACTTAAGGTAGAAACCATCCTTTCAAAGGATCAGATTCTGGAGGCTTACCTCAACAGAAACTACTTTGGTCAAAATGCCTATCGAGTGCAGGAAGCATCAAGGACCTACTTCTCAAAGAATGTACAGGACCTTACACTTGCAGAATCTGCTCTTCTTGCTGGTATAGTAAAGAGTACAACTCAATTCCAACCATACTATAGAGTCAAGCCTAGCGACTTTAACCCGGAAATACACTACGAGGTTGGGCAGCTGGATGTACTGGGCGAACCATACATCGCCGTATTCAATGAGGAATCTGTCAATAGGCAGCGAGTTGTTCTGGATAGGATGCTGGAGCAACAAAAAATTAGTGAAAGCCAATACAATGCAGCCCTTGCACAGGATATTAAATCCAGCTTGAATCCAGAGGAGAAGAAGCCTCAGGATATCACATCATACTTTGCAGATCTTGTGAAAACCCAGGTTGTAGATGCTCTTGTAGATGAGCTTGGGTATACAAGGGAGCAGGCTGAAAGTGAGCTTTTTACGGGAGGATTATCCATTTATGCAACAATAGATATGAATATGCAGAAGCAGCTTGAGGATATCTATTCAAACTTTGTTGAAATTCTTGTTGGAAATACTGAAGGCATAAGGGGTCCTGTCCTCGTTGACTGGAGAATCAACAGTGCTGGAAATGTATTGGATGAAAAGAATAAAATAGTTTACTACAATAAGGATGCCTTAATGACAGAAGACAATAACCTGATCCTTGAAGAAAGTGAATATCAGATTGAAGATGGCAGCCTTAAAATAAACACAAACAAAATAAACATCTACCCGACGCATTTTGACATAGCGGATTTCTATACAATTGATGATAACAAAAATCTTGTTGCACACAGTGTGGGTTCAATTGTAGTACCTGAGGGTCAATTCAATGTGCAGGACGGGGTCATTACCATTGAAAAATCGTACCTTGACAGCAATCCAGAATTTTATCAGACTCAGGAAGGAAGGGCGATCATAAGCAACAGATACTTCTTCGTGCAGGATGAAGGCATAGTGCAGCCCCAGTCAGCAACTGTAATTCTTGATTACAGAACAGGACACATAAAGGCTATTATCGGTGGTAGGGATGTTGACGGGACAAGAATCCTCAACAGGGCAACTGATTCCGCCAGACAGCCAGGATCCGCCATCAAGCCTGTAGCAGTCTATTGGCCTGCTCTTGATAATGGAATGACCGCTGCAACCTCAATAGATGATATCCCGTTCTATGACGGGAACGGAACCCTCTGGCCAAAGAACTGGTACAACGGGTATAGGGGACTTCATACCCTAAGAAGATCTGTTGAGCAATCGGTTAATGTCAACTCAGTTAAAACCGTACAGAATATTGGTGTTCCTACTTCTGTGGCATATCTTGAGAAAATGGGGATAATAGACAGTGAAAACCCTGAGAGGGATAATTTTGTCACCAGTGTGGAGAACCGTGTCACCAATGATGAGAACCTTTCGGCATTGGGTCTTGGAGGAATGACAAACGGACTCAGCCCCCTTGAGTTGACTGCTGCATATGGAGCCATAGCAAACAATGGAGTATTTGTGGAGCCCATAGCATTCTCAAAGATAATCGACAAAAACGGAAATGTTCTGCTTGATAACACTCCTGAAGAAACCATTGTGACATCTCCACAGGTTGCCTATATTATGGGAGATATCCTAAGAACAACAGTATCAAGTGGTATCGCTGGCAGGGCAAGATTATCAAATATGGTGGTGGCTGGTAAAACCGGTACAACACAGAACCAGGCAGATATATGGTTTGTAGGTTACACTCCCTACTATGTATCCGGCACTTGGATTGGAAATGATTCCCCAAGAGTCACCCTATCAAGAAACAGTAGTACTGCAGCTCAGATGTGGCAATATATCAACAATACCATCCATGAAGGTCTGGAAAGCAAAACCAGCTTTGAAAGACCGGATGGAATTGTCTCCGCAAGCATTTGTACCCAGTCAGGTTTACTGGCTACTCCCCTTTGCTCAAATGATCCAAGGGGTGTTGTACGGACTGAAATATTTGCCAGCGGAACTGTTCCAAAGGCTTATTGCGACATGCATGTTGAGGTAAAGGTGGACGTGACAAACGGCAAGATAGCCAATGAATACTGTCCTGACGAGGATGTTGCAACAAGAGTGTTCATCCAGAGAGAGCCTCTATATGACCCAGACGAGCATAACGGTATAGTACCTAGTGATTAC
>CAYMHD010000032.1:6580-15165 GCA_964390135.1 uncultured Gudongella sp.
GGCCTTGTTCCTTCTTTATATCAGTCAGCAGAAAAGACAATCCTTGGAGGGATACCAGAGGTCTGTGACGACCATGATGAGAACACAGTTATTGAAAATCCAGTTCTGGATTGGTTGAATGAGTGGTTTAACAATAATAATGGTGAAAATCCACCAGGGGACATGCCACCTATTACAGATCCAAACTATAACCCAGAAAGCCAAGATGGCAATAACGGTAACGGAAATTCAACCCCTCCTGAAGATGGGGACAGCAACAACTAGAGTATATACTGAAAAAGGCATGAAATCTTATGATTTCATGCCTTTCTTTGTTTGTTGCCTATTTTTCTGCTGCCAATACCACCTGATTCAACAGAATTGTTGTAGTAACACTTCCAACCCCTCCAGGTACAGGAGTTATCATCGAAACCTTTTCAGATACATTATCGTAGTCTACATCTCCGCTCAGTTTTCCATCCTCTGTCATTCCAACCCCTACATCTATTACAATTGAATCTGGGTTGAAGAATTCCTCCCCAAAGAATTTTGGTTTTCCAAGTGCGGTCACAACAACATCCGCATCCCTTGTAATTCTTGAAAGCTCCTTGGTCCTTGAGTGGCAGATGGTAACTGTGGCATTCTTCTCAAGAAGCATCATTACAAGTGGTTTTCCAACCACCATGGATCTGTTCACAACAGCAACCTTGCTGCCTTCAAGATTTATGTCATTATAGATCAGGATTTCCATAGCCGCCTTGGGAGTACAGGGAGCAAATCCAGTCATATTACCCTCAAATATCTTCTCAAGATTAAGTGGATGCATGCAGTCAACATCCTTGTCAGGACTGATTGCACTTCTTATTGCCTCTTCATCGATATGTTTGGGCAGTGGTCTGAAAAGAAGTATTCCTGATATTTCCGAGTCGCTGTTAAGGTCTTCCATAAGGGCTACAAGCTCCTCAGTGGTCATTGAGGTTTCCCTTTCATATACATTTGCCTTGATATCCATCTTCTCGCAGGCCTTGATTATACTCTTCTCGTAGGAAACATCTCCTGGGTTGTTACCCAGTCTTATGATTCCAAGTGTTGGGATTATGCCTTTTTCCTTCAATGCTGCTATTCGCGTTGACATATCTTCCTTTATGCTTGCTGCTACTACGTTTCCTTTCAATATTTCAGTCATGCCATACCTCCTTGTGAATTTGTTGTAATTATAATTATAACATAGAAAAAAACCAAAAGCACCCATGGGGTGCTTTAAATGCTTATTCTAGTTGATAACTCTTCTTCCTGTTACATATCTTTGACTATAGTAGCCTGAATTAATATTGTCGATTCTTACCTGCCTTTTTCCTGATGAAGCATGAATCATGTTTCCATCACCTATATATAAACCGACATGTGATATTCCTCTTCCAGTGGTATTGAAAAATACCAGGTCACCAGGTACCAGCTGTGACTTTTCAACCTTCACGCCAGCAGACCCCTGTGAATAGGAGGTTCTTGGAATTGTAATTCCCAGCTCAGTCCTGAAAAGATAATAGGTTAATCCTGAACAATCATAAGCATTCGGCCCAGCAGCCGCGTATACATAAGGCTTTCCAATTACCCTGTGTGCTGCATCCAATATTTTTGCAATTGCAGCCCCTGATCCCCTCTCAGCTGCTCTCGATGCCTCTTCCAGGGTTCTAAAAAGTGTAACAGCGGTTTCTTCCACAAAGTAGCTAATCATATTCTCGTCAACTATTTCAAATTGTCCGCTTTGGAAATTCTTGACTGATACAGCCTCTCCCTTGACCAGCACCAATTTATTATCTCCATTGGTCAAGACTCTGGTTATATTTGACATTCCATAGGATATGTTTTCGGTGGTTTTCCTAACGGTTCTATCCATCGGTACATGCCCAATATGGAAGCTCTCAGCTGTGATGAAATAACCGAAATGATCGTCATAGCTTGCCATTACAAGCTCTTCTCCAGGTTGAATCTCCTTGACAACCTGTGATTTGGAATCTGCTTCCTTATACATCAATGTAGCTTCTTCAACTGTATATCTGTCGGTGCTTCTTGTTGTTCTGATCATTACATTCTTTGGTATGCTGTAATATGTACCATTCTTCAACACCTGGTAGGAATCGCTACCTTCCTTTGCCACCGTGACCGTTTCTTCCTTTTCAAAGGTAATCTCCGTCGCCTGGTCATTCATTAGGGCAAAGCTTTTTACAAATACCCCTGTGTCTTTAAATCCAACTCCCATTAGCATACAAAGTGCCAAAATCTTGAAAGCCAGTTTGTGTTTTCTATTGTACAATATGAACACTCCCTTATTTTCGATTAGTCTCATAAGGGTATTATATTATAAGGCATCCCCTATTTCAATGAAATATTTACAAAACGGTTACAAAAATGAATCTTATATGTTTGAAATGTTATGATTTGAACACTTATACAAATATTTTCTTGCATTTAACATATAGAGAAAAGCTCCGGGTATCTCCCGGAGCTTTTCATGCTTGAGTAAGTCTATAAGCCGTGTTCTGTTTCTATGGTCATCTATCTAGGCCTACTGTTACCAGTAGACTCTTGCGACCTACCTTTGGAGCGGCAACGAGCAACTGCCTTTTTGTGCTCCCTTTTGGTCTTGCTCCGGATGGGGTTTACAGAGCCACCTAGTCGCCTAGATGCTGGTGAGCTCTTACCTCACCTTTCCATCCTTACCATTTCTGGCGGTCTATTTCTGTTGCACTATCCTTAGGGTTGCCCCCACTGGACGTTATCCAGCATCCTGCTCTACGGAGCACGGACTTTCCTCATGTCTTGGACATGCGACCATACAACTTACTCTAGACATATTATATCACATATGGTAGCTCTTTGAAACCTAAATGTCTTCCTGCTCCAATGGGCTGTAGAGGATTCTTCCACAGTTCTCACAGGTAACAACTGCCTTCCCCTGCTTTGCCTTCTCAACTATTTTCTCTGGTATGTGCATGTGACAACCATTGCAAACATCATTTTTCATTTGAGCTATACCTGAGCCCTTCCTCTTTCTTATGTCGTTGTACTTGGATAGGAGAGCGCTATCAATTTCACCCTCCAGATTTTCGATTGTTTTTTCCAGGCTTTCCATTCCGTTTTGCAGTTTGGCACTGCTTTCATCAATCAGGCCTTGTTTTATAGCCAAATCCTCCTTGCTCTCTGAAAGCAGCCTGTAGATTTCCTCAATCCTTGATTCTGTATCCTCACTGACTCCCATTGAATCAATTATCGTATCCTCCAATACGTCAATCAGGTTTCTGTGATATTCCTTTTCCTTTTCCAGATGCTCAAGCTGCTTAAGATCCTTGACTGAGCCATTGTAAAGGTTCAATTCAGCCATCCTTAATTTTTCTTTGTGGATATCAACCTCCTGCTCAAGCTTCCTTAGTTGAAGTCTGAGATCCTTCCTTTTCATCAACAAATTTTCATGCCTCTCTTCAAGCTCCTGGTATTTCTTTTCCAACTTGTGAAATTCAGTTCTTTCCTGTAAAAGCTTCATTTCATTCTTCATTGAGTAAAGACTTTCATGGTTTTTTTCAAGTTCCCATAAACTGGACAGATCTAGCATTGGAAGTCCCCCTATCTAGTAGCATTCAAAGTTAAAAGAATCGTCCTCACAAACCTCAATTTTGATCTTTCCTTCAGTGTATTCGGATAGCTTTTGTTCGATAACGGGAAGAATGATTCTCTCAGTGCCATAATGTGTACCATCCACAAGAACAATTCCTTCCTCATAAGCCAGCTGGGCGTCATGGTATTTTATGTCTCCAGTTATATATACCTGTGCCCCTTCATGGGATGCAGCCTTAATGAAATCTGCTCCTGCTCCACCACAAACAGCAATTCTACGTATCTTGACATCACAGCTTCCGTATATCCTAAGGCTATTAAGCTCAAGAACCTCTTTTGCCATATCAGCCAGCTCCTCCAGGCTACATTCGCCTATCTCACCGACCCTACCATAGCCATAGGAATTCCCTTTATTCAATAATGGATAAATATCATAAGCTACCTCCTCGTAGGGATGTGCTGCCTTGATGCGGTCAAGGGTAGCCTGGAGGTCTTCCATCTTAACTATTGTTTCAATCCTGGATTCATTCACTGACTCCAGCTTGCCTGCTGATCCCAGATAGGGATTGGAGCCCTCCATGGGCCTGAATCGACCTGTCCCGTCAACTGCAAAGCTGCAATCCCTGTAATCTCCCAGATGCCCAGCCCCAGAGTCTGACAAGGAATCAATTATATCCTTTTCATGAGTTTTGGGTACGTAAACTGCCAGCTTGGCCAGGTCTTCATTCTTTGAATTGCCTAATATCTTGATATTCCTCATTCCAAACAGCTCTGCAAGCCTATCGTTTATTCCTCCTTCAGCCAGGTCCAGATTGGTGTGTGCGTTGTATATTATTATCTCGTTCTCAATGATCCTTCTAAGGAGGCTACCCCTGTAGCCTTTGAATACAAGGCTATCCATTGGCTTAAATATAAAGGGATGATGGGTTATTATCATATTGTGGTTCTGTTCAATCGCCCTTTGTACTACACCGTCTGTGACATCCATGGATACTAGTATACCACTTATATCCTGGTCAGGGTTTCCAACCTGAAGTCCTGTGTTATCCCATGAATCCACAAGTCCTTTTGGTGCCCACTGTTCAATTTTTCTTATTATCTCAGAGGCTTTCACCTTCCAAGCACCTCCCTGTAATCTCTCACTATCTTTTCAAGCTCCAAAAGCCTGTCCCTGCTTTTCTCTCCAGGATTATCCCTAAGGCTTTCCATGATATTCTCATTTATCCTAAGTCTATTCTCTATCAATTCTCTTGTTAATGGATTGTTCTTCTCCAATAGTACTGGACTAATCTCATATGAAAGATCATTGGCAAATTTCTGCAAGCCGCATTTTGCAACAATGATTTCATAATACTTATCTCCCTCCCTTACAAGGTCCTCATCAACAATCATAAAGCCTGATTCATGCAGGAACCTTCTAAGCTCCACTGACCCCACCATAGGCTGCAGAATCAATGTGTTTATACTCTTGGCCGTAGTCATGGACCTGGTCAATATTTCTGTTATGAGTATTCCTCCCATGCCTGCCACTATGGCAGTATCAACCTCGAATGGTTTGATTGGCTCAAGACCGTCACCAAGTCTGGCCTGGATATCTTCTTCAAGATTTTCTTCCCTGATATAATCTATGGTCTTCTGCAGGGATCCCTTGCTTATATCTGTGGCAATAACACGCTTACTGATACCTTCATCCACAAGATGCTTGGGCACGTATCCATGGTCAGTCCCTATGTCTGCCACAATTGAATTCTTTGGTACAAAATCAACTATTTTTTTAAGTCTGGGTGATAGGTTCATATAATCTCCTTTTAATAGGAATAAGATCCGCATAGCGAATCTTATTCAAGAAAGTCCTTTAATTTTTTACTTCTACTTGGGTGACGAAGCTTTCTCAATGCCTTTGCCTCTATCTGTCTAATTCTCTCACGAGTTACCTCAAACTCCTTGCCAACTTCTTCAAGGGTTCTGGCTCTTCCATCATCCAATCCAAATCTTAGCTTCAACACCTTCTGCTCTCTTGGAGTCAGACTGTCCAATACGTCAATTAGCTGCTCTCTGAGCATTGTGAAGGTGGCAGCATCCGCAGGTGCCAATACATCCTCGTCTGGAATGAAGTCTCCAAGGTGGCTGTCTTCCTCTTCACCAATTGGAGTTTCCAGTGATACCGGCTCTTGAGCTATTTTCATTATTTCTCTAACTCTTTCCACATCCAAATTCATTTCCTGTCCGATTTCCTCGGGGGACGGATCTCTACCAAGCTCCTGAACAAGCTGTCTCTGAACTCTAACTAGCTTGTTTATAGTCTCAACCATATGCACAGGTATCCTTATGGTCCTTGCCTGGTCTGCTATTGCACGAGTTATGGCCTGTCTGATCCACCAGGTTGCATAGGTGCTGAATTTGAAGCCCTTTCTGTACTCGAACTTCTCAACAGCCTTCATAAGACCAAGATTCCCTTCCTGAATCAGATCAAGGAATAGCATACCCCGCCCTACATATCTCTTGGCAATACTCACCACAAGCCTCAGATTGGCTTCTGCCAGCTTTTTCTTGGCTAGCTCTTCACCTTCCTCCATCCTCATTGCAAGGTCTATCTCCTCCTCACTGGTAAGCAGAGGAATCTTTCCGATTTCCTTTAGGTACATCCTTACAGGATCATCAACACTTATTCCCTTTGGTACCGAAAGGTCTTCCTTGACCTCGTCATCATCATCGTCATCATCATTATCCAGCTCTTCATCCACTACCTTATCTATGTCCTTGTCGCTGTCGTCATCATCATCAGTCAGAAGGATTTCCTCATCCTTTTCACCCATAATATCAATGTCGCTATCCTCTATTCTCTGATAGATTTCATCAATCTCTTCCGGGTCCAAATCCACAGCCTCCAAAGTGTCCATAATTTCCTTATAGGTCAGCAAGCCATTCTTTTTACCCTTATCCAATAATTTTTTTTCGGCTAATTCCTTATTTGTGAAATTTTTTTCAGGGTTTTTTGTTGTATCGTTCAATTTATTTCCTCCCTACTTACTAATGAATTAATTTTCCTGTTGAGTTCATCTATATTGCTTAGCAGCTCAAGAAACCTTTCCTGGTCTTCTCCACTTCTTTCAAGCCTTTCCATCTCTGCCAAAACAGTATTTCTCTCACTGATCAGCTTGTTGTGCCTGATTGTCCTAATCAGGTCCTCAATCACCCTCTCCCAGTTGGATGCCTGGAACCTGGGCTGGTGGTTTAAAATATCGTTGAATTTCTCACTGCTCTTCTGATCCTGGGATAGTTCTTCCCTCAGCTCTTCCCTGTTTATTGAATCCTCTTTTTGGTATGTTTCCGATATTATCCTGTAGCAGAATCTACATTCCATATCCTGAAAGTCAATGTACTCAATTCTCTTTGATATTCTTTCAAAATACTCCCTGTCAAGCAGAATAAAACCTATCAGATCCATCTCTGCCTTCAAGTGAGCAGGCGGAAGCTTTGTTACAGTAGGTTCAAATACAATTCTTTCCTTGAACCTCCTCAGAGATTTCTGTCTTCCCCGCACTTCATTTTCTATGGCTTCTCTAGAAACTCCTGTTTGAGAGGATATTTTCTCCATATAGACATCCTGCTCAACAGGAGACCTCATATCCCTGATTATCTTTGCAACCTCTTTTGTGAAATCAATCTTGCCCTTTGATTCCTCTATATTGTATTGCTCTTTCAATATATATACCTTGAAATCAACGTAGCTTAACGCATCATTCATCTTTTTTTGAAATCCAGACCGTCCGTTTTCCCTGATAAAATCATCCGGATCCATTCCCTCAGGCAAAAGCACAACCTTGGGATCCACTTCCAGTTCCCTCAGAACATCGATTGCCCTCAGTGTGGCTTTTATTCCAGCCCTATCCCTGTCGTAGCAGATGTAAACCTCTTCTCCATAACGCTTGAGAAGCTTTCCCTGGTTGCTTGTAAGAGCAGTACCCAGGCTGGCCACTGCGATATTCACTCCACCTGCATAAAGGGATATTACATCCATGTACCCTTCAACAAGTAGTACCTTCTTTCTGTCAGAATTTCCTGCAAGAAGGTTCAATCCATAAAGATGGTATCCCTTGTTGAACACCTTTGTGTCAGGAGAGTTTAGATACTTGGGTAAATTGTGGTCAAGTACTCTTCCACCAAAACCGATCACCCTAGCTCTGGTGTCAATAATTGGAAATATTACCCTGTTTCTGAATTTATCGAAATATCCGGATTTATCCTTCCTTATTCCTGCAAGTCCACCCTTGAGCATCTCATCCTCAGTGAAGCCTTTTTCCAAAAGATGCTTCATAAGGCCATCCCATTTCTCAGTTGCAAACCCTAGTCCAAACTTTCTTGCAATTTCTGCCGTAATCCCTCTTTTAGCAAGATATTCCCTCGGTTTCCTGTTATTCATAAGGTTATTGTGGAAATACCTTGCAGCTTCCTTGTTCATGTTGTATAGTGAATTCTTCTCCTCATTGTCCTCCCTGGACATATTTTCCTCCCAAGGAATTCCATACTTGTCTGCAAGGAATTTCAATGCGTCCACAAAATCAAGATTCTCCTTCTTCATAATGAAGGATATCCCATCTCCACCTTCTCCACATCCGAAGCAATGGTATATCTGCTTTGATTCAGAGACTGTAAAGGAGGGAGTCTTTTCATTGTGAAAAGGACACAATCCAACATGATTCGAGCCGGACTTTTTAAGATGCACATACTCCCCAATCAACTGGACAATATCCATCTGGTCCTTGACTTTTTCAAGGACATCATCATTTGAATAAGACATTCTCTCACCACTTGTCTATTTTATAATAATTTCTAGAAGCTTACTAATACTTTCCCCAAGGCTTTGGAACAAACAGATCCATATATAGATTCACTATATACCTGTCTGTCATCCCTGCAATATAATCACAGATGATATCCTCCTTTTCCACCTCTACACTCTTATATATACCCAGATGTTCAGAAGGAAGTCT
>CAYMHD010000033.1:0-14851 GCA_964390135.1 uncultured Gudongella sp.
TAGGATAGGAGTCCCAGGATGGTCCTTTGTCGGACATGGCCACTGAAGTCCAACTTCCCTGATGCGGTCATGGGTGATTCCACCATAGATTTCTGCCGCCTCATTAAGTTCATCCATTATGTCGGAGGGGCCATCATAATTTGCATCCATGCCGATTCTTTTCATGATTTGGGCTATGATTTCCCAGTCTGGTTTGGAATCTCCAATAGGTTCGATTACCTTATGGATCATCTGTACTCTTCTATCGGTATTTGTATAGGTTCCCTCCCTTTCCAAAAAGCTAGCTGCTGGCAAGACTACATCAGCATACTCAGCGGTTTCAGTGAAAAATATGTCCTGTACCACCAGGAATGGAACCTTTTCAAGACAGTGCATTGTGTGTGTCTGGTCGGGATCTGAAAGAACAGGGTTTTCCCCAACTATGTAAGCAGCCTTCATGATTCCTTCATCTATGAGGTTGAACATCTGGATGATATTATTACCTCTAAGGCATGAGAAATCTCCCCATATCTTACTGAAGTGCTCTTTTGTCTCAGGCCATTCAGGTCGTTGATAGCCTGGTAGGAAATCAGGCAATGCGCCCATGTCCCCAGCCCCCTGAACGTTGTTCTGTCCACGCAATGGGTTGATCCCTGTTGATGGTCTTCCCACATGACCTGTTATCATTGCCAGGTTAGCCAGTGCACGTATACTCTTAACGGCCGTTGTCTGCTGTGTAACCCCCATGGTGAAGACTATCATGGCCTTGTCAGTTGTTGCATACTTTCGGGCGAACTGTCTGATGGTATCAGCTGGCACCTTTGAAATGGATTCAGCCCATTCCGGTGTGCAATCCTTCACCGATTCCTTCATCTCTTCGTAGTTTTCAGTCCTGTTTTTTATAAACTCCTCATCAATCAAATTTTCTTTAATGATCACATGTATCATTGCATTGAACATGGGGAGGTTAGTCCCGGGCTCGATGGGTGCGTAGCCATGGGCAAAATCTGTTAGTCGAATCTTTCTCGGGTCAATGACATACAATTCTGCGCCCTTGTCCAAGGCTTCGAAAATCCTTGTACTGGCCAAGGGATGCTGCTCTGTTGTGTTGGATCCAATGACCATGATTAACTCTGCGTCACTGAGGTCGTTCATAGTGTTTGTGGCTCCGCCGGCTCCGAATGAGGTAGAAAGACCTTCTACCGTCGGACTGTGTCAGAGGCGGGCACAATGGTCTATGCTGCTGGTCTTAAGCCCTGCTCTTGCCAATTTTGCCATCAGGTAGTTTTCCTCGTTGGTGCACCTGGCTGAAGAAATGAGCCCAATCCTATCGGTGTTATCCTCATCTATCATGGCATTCTTAAAGCCTTCTGCAACCCTATCCAGTGCCTCATCCCAGGAGGCCTCCTTGAATGTTCCGTCGCTTTGACGTATCAAGGGACTGGTTAGACGTCTTGAATCTCTTACAAATGCAAAGCCGTGCCAACCCTTTGAGCAAAGTCTTCCTTTACTGACAACATGATTATAGCTTGGGGTGATACCCAATATGGTGTCATCATCCGCCACATTCACATATATTCCGCAGCCACAACCACAATAACCACAAGTGGTTTCTACACGTTTCAACAAAATCCCTCCTTCTCTTTAAATGGGTAAATTTCTAAATATTCACTCTTTAATTTTACCACACTGCCATGATTAATAGCAATCATAGTTAGGTTATCCATTGCATTTTGCATGACAAACCATATCAAAAACAGCTTCTGTCAATTCTTCTCCTGCCTTAATCCCTGGAATATTTGCAACAAACCCGTATATGGTATATAATGGTTCAGCATTGAATGAAACAATTGGAAGCCAGGTAAATCAAATAATATATGTATTAATACAGATAACAGGTCTTAATGCCATATCAAAGGAGAAGTTATATTGTCATTTAAGGAACTAAATTTAATTGAGCCAATTCAGAAGGCTTTAAAAACTGAAGGCTATTCGCAGCCTACGCCCATACAGGAAAAGGCGATACCACAGCTGTTGAAGGGAAAGGACCTGCTGGGTTGCGCTCAAACAGGTACTGGCAAAACTGCAGCCTTTGCAATTCCCATACTACAGGGAATACATGCAGAAAAGCAGTCAAACAAGGGAAAAAGACAGATAAGAGCACTTGTAGTTGCACCCACTAGGGAGCTTGCCATACAAATTTCAGAGAGCTTCAGGTCCTACGGAAAAAATCTTGGATTAAGGACCTTGGTAATATATGGTGGCGTCGGCCAGAACCCCCAAACCAAGTCATTGGGCCAGGGAGTTGACATATTGGTGGCTACTCCAGGGAGATTGCTTGACCTTATCAATCAGGGATTTGTAAGTCTAAAAAGCATCAAGTACTTTGTCTTGGATGAAGCAGACATGATGCTGGATATGGGAATGCTAAAGGATGTCAGAAAAATAATAGGATTTATTCCAAAGGTAAGACAGACCATGTTCTTTTCAGCAACAATGCCGACTGAAATTGGAGAACTGGCAAAATCAATACTGAATGATCCAGTCAGAATAGATATTACACCGGTATCCTCAACAGTTGATATAATTGAGCAAAGGGTATATCCTGTGGATAAGGTAAATAAGACCAATTTGCTGATCCACATACTAAAGGATAAGGAAATTGAGTCTGCATTGGTATTTTCAAGGACAAAGCATGGTGCAAACAAAATTGTTGCTTCCCTTTCAAAGGCAGGGTTAGCAGCTGAAGCAATACATGGGAATAAGTCTCAAACCGCCAGACAGCTTGCATTGAAAAATTTCAAGGAGAGAAAGACAGGGATTCTTGTTGCAACGGATATAGCTGCAAGGGGAATAGATATCGACGAGCTTTCACATGTCATAAACTATGATCTTCCTGAGGTGCCTGAAACATACGTCCACAGAATTGGAAGGACTGGACGGGCTGGTCTGGGTGGCAAGGCCATATCATTCTGCGATTACGGAGAACAACCATTGCTTAGGTCCATTCAGAAACTCACTTCCAGAACAATAGAGAGGGTAGAGGATCACCCTTATCCACTTGTGGATACGACCATAAAGCCAAAGGAAAAATCAAACAGGAGACCCTCCTCTTCCAGACCATCTGTATCCAAGGAGAACAAACAGAAGGGCAAGGAAGCCAAAAACGGCAAGGTAAGAAGAGAGAAGAGGGCAAGTGATTCAAAAAAAGCCAATTCCAGCAGCAATAAGAAGAGAAAAAATGTTCACTGGAGCAAAAGCTAGTTGACTTCATACGCAAAGAAAACCCTTTAGTTTTAAGGGTTTTCTTTTTTTATGAGGATAGTAGACGTATATCTGGAGTTTTTTCTTTCCTGGTTTTTTAGCTGTATCATACATTCATGTTTTGGGGGTATATAGAAAGTGTTAATAAAAAGGAGGAGAAATCAATGAAAAAAATCGGACTACTGGGTGGAATGAGCTGGGAATCTTCACTTGAATATTACAGGGTAATAAATGAAGCTGTCAAGGAAAAGCTGGGTGGTGCCCATTCAGCCAATTCTTTGATGTATTCATTTGATTTCCACGAAATAGAGGAACTGCAGCATAAGGGAGAGTGGGAAAAGCTAACAGACCTGATGGTAGATGAGGCCAAGAATCTGAAAAAGGCCGGTGCTGAATTCATAGTGATCTGCACTAATACCATGCACCTTATGGCACCTGATATTGAGGCTGGTACTGGTCTAAGGGTAATCCACATAGCGGAGGCCACAGGTGATGAAATCCTGAGGAGAAATGTGAAGAAGGTTCTCTTGCTTGGGACCAAATTCACAATGGAGGGAACCTTCTACCGGGAAAAGCTTGAGGAGAAAGGGATTGAGGTGATAATCCCGGCTGAATCAGATAGACAGGTTGTCCATGATATCATTTACAATGAACTGATTCTGGGGGATTTTAATTCGGAAAGCAGACGCAAGTATGTTGAGATAATCAACAAAGCAGCTGCGATTGGTGTAACAGGTGTTGTTTTGGGATGTACAGAGATTCCACTGCTGATCAGGGATAAGGATGTGGATATTGAGGTATTTGATACAACTGAGATTCATGCAAGGGCAGCTGTGGATTTTGCCATTGAAGGATAGAGTGTCTAATTTGGTGGGCAAACTCATCTAGGTAGAAACTGATAGGCATATTTGATACAGATGATCTAACAGGATAGGTGAAAGGAGTTTTTAGAATGGTGAAGTCATTGGATTCAAGCGAAAAGTTGACAGTTTTGTGGACAAGTGAGGATCGGGAAGTGGCATTGAAGATGCTGTTCATGTACACAATAAATGGGAAGGTAAAGGGGTGGTGGAAAGAGGTTAATGTTATAATTTGGGGACCATCTGCCAGATTGCTTATAGAGGATGAAGAGTTAAAGAAACAGTTTAGCAAGGCAAAGAATCTAGGAATAAGTTTTGAAGCCTGCAGGGACTGTTAGGATTTGTATGGGGTCACGGAGGAACTTGAAAAAATGGATATCGACGTGAAGTACATGGGTCAACCCTTGACCCAACTAATCAAAGAGAAAGCAAATTTGATTACTATGTAGAACTTGGAGTTATATTAAGTGCTGTAAGTCATATAAATATTAGAGGATGCCAACCTGATTGAAATAACATCACGGATATGGTATTATTATTTGTTGTGGGGAGTAATAATTCCACAATATCGATATTGACTATAAGATTTCAATATCTTGGAGATGATGTTCATGACAAAAGGACAAATTGAATCGAGAATAAGCGAAGCAATTAGTAAGTTTGAGATTGAACAGATGGGTCGTGGCCCGGAGAAGATAAGGACCATAATTTTTCAGGATATGATAATGATAAGGTTAAAGGGTTTTTTAAGTCCCTCTGAAAAGAATCTTGCCCAAAGTCGTGATGGAATAGAGCTTATAAAGAAGCTAAGGACTGCACTATTTGAAAATGCCCGGGAAGGCTTGGAGTATGCCATCAGGTCTGTGATTGATGTGAATGTTATAAGCACTCACTCTGATGTCAGCACCAAGACAGGCGAGAAGATCATTGTGGTGATTGTAGATAGAAATCTTGAAGAAACAATAAATGAATAGATTTGGAAGATTTAAGGAAGGGTTAATGACCAGTCTGAAGGTAAGCCAATAACAATATCTCGAAAGGGGTTTGTTATTGGCTTTTTTAATAGAAAAGGATGATGCAAATGCATACAAAGGATAGAAGTTACTTAATGAAGAAAGGTCGATGGAGATTCATTCTTCTAGGCATAACAATAATGATGTTGTTGGGAACGGTATATTCATACAGTGTATTTCGGGTTGAATTACAGCAGGAACTAGGCATAGGACTTACTGAGAGCGGAATGCCTTATATGTTCGCCTTGGCCTTCTATGCTCTATTCATGTTTCTTTCAGGCAAGCACATTGAGAGATACCAGCCTAGGAACATGATAATCCTTGGTGGACTGTTGGTATCAGTGGGATGGATATTATCGTCATTTTCCACGAATATCCTCCTCTTGACAATTGCATATGGATGCATAAGCGGTGCAGGTGTTGGAATTGCATACGGTGTTCTTATGAATGTTATTGCAAAATGGTTTCCTGATAAGAAGGGACTTGCATCTGGACTTGTGCTGGTGGGATTTGGCCTTTCCCCATTGGTAACGGCTCCACTTGCCAGAGCTCTTGTTGAAAGCATTGGGGTGATGCGGACATTTTTAGTGTCGGGAATAGGTTTTGGCATTTTTATACCTCTTCTGGCGCTGCCATTTAGGTATCCAGACAAGGATGTTGCACAAAGCTATGCAAGTATGACAAGCAAGGTCAGGATATCAAAGGAGATTCCCCTTGCAGATATGATAAAGACCAGGAGTTTTAAAGGAATTTACCTTAATTTCATTATCGGTACGATGGTAGGGCTTACAATGATAGGCATGACCACCAATGTTGGCGTTGACTATTTTGAGCTTGAGCCTTCAATGGCGACAGGCTTGATGGCCTTGTTTGCAGTATTCAACGGTATTGGCAGACCTATTTTCGGATGGATTTCAGACCATTTCAGTCCGAGGCATGCTATGATCCTATCCTATCTGATGATAATGACAGCTGCAATTACAATAATTGCCTTGGAAAACAATAGAATGGTCTATATAGTGGCATTCTCAATATTTTGGTTAAACCTAGGTGGATGGCTTGCAATAGCTCCAACTTCAACCTTAAAGTTCTTTGGGATGAAGAATTACAGTGAAAACTATGGGCTGATTTTCACTGCATATGGAATAGGTGCTATAGCAGGCGTATCAAGCTCTGGATTATTGCTTGATTATCTTGGAAGCTATTTATATGTATTTTATTATGTAATTGTTCTGTGCCTTATGGGAATGCTAATTACAAATAGATATATTGAAAATCAAAAGTTAGGTGGAGTTGAAAAGAATGAAGATCTATGAAAATCGAAAAATAGTTCTATTAACCAAGCATGGAAAGGAATCGGTCATAAAGCCTATTCTAGAGAATAAAACAGGCTGTGAGCTGGTAACTGACAGCAGTTTTGACACCGATAGACTGGGTTCATTTTCCAGGGAATTTAAGAGACGAAAATCTCAGCTTGAAACAGCAAGGTTAAAGATAAAAAAGGGAATGAGAAGAGCCAAGACGGATATGGGCATAGCCAGCGAGGGTAGCTTTGGCTTGCATCCAATTATGCCAATACCTTGGAATGTTGAGCTGGTTTTGTTGTATGACAAGAGGGATAGGTTTGAAATCTATGGTGTCCATGAAAGCTCGGATACAAACTTCGACCACAAGACCATAAGAAGTATGGAAGAAGCCTTTGAATTTGCTGAAAAAGCAGGCTTTCCAGAGCACTACTTGATAATCAGACCTGAAAATGCAAAATCCAGACACATTATTAAGGACATAAATAGCTTAGAAAAGCTTAGGGAAGCCTTTGACTTGTGCAAGAAGCGCTCCAAATCAGGTAATGTGTTTATAGAAACTGACATGAGAGCATATGCAAATCCAACAAGGATGAAGAGCATCGAAAAAGCAACTCAGGATCTATTGGAAAAGCTGCTTAATTTCTGCCCCGAATGTGGTGCCCCAGGATTTACAGTAAAGGAATCTTTACCGGGACTACCTTGTGAAATATGTGGAACCCCGGGAGATATGACCCTGAAGCATGTACTTGAGTGTCATAGATGCAATCATAGGCATGAGGAGCTGCATCCAAAGGGGAAAGCTGCACCAGCTGAATATTGTCACCATTGCAATCCATAAAAATACAAACAAAAGGGACATAAGGCATCCATTTTCCCCAAGGCTATGCATAGGGAGGTGGCTTCCTTCATGTCCCAAATTTTTAGTTTAGCTGTTTTAGTATTGACTATTCAAACTGAAAAATCATCTCATAAGCTCCTGGTAATTATTTTTTGTAACCGGTTGGCTGTAGATGAGATATCCGGGCTCCACATTCGTTGAGTAATGTGACATGGTGAAATGCAGATGTGGACCTGTGGAAAATCCAGTTGATCCAACTCCTCCAATCAGTTGACCACGATCAACCATATCCCCTTGTGATACAAATATCTTCTCCAGATGGAAGTATACACTGAAAAGGCCCTCTCCATGGTCAATGACAATGCTATTTCCTGTCAGGGTAAGATTCATGGCCAAGGTGACCCTACCAGAGTTTGTAGCAAGCACATCTGTATTTGTAGGTGCTGCAATGTCCAGCCCAGAGTGTCTGTAGCTTGTTGGTGCACCATTTACGGTCCGCGTTTCCCCAAATTCAGTGGTAATCCTTCCCTTGGTGGGCAATATGAATGGTTCAGAGTAGTACTTCACTGGTGAGGAAACCTCACGGGATGGATTGAAGTACTTCCTGTACTGGGCATAAGCCTCCTCATTTCTTGTGCTGGCTTCAATGTTGGGGTCAACAGTCAGGTATTGGACCCTGAAATCTCTTGAATCCACCTGGAAGCTTTTTGTTACCACAGCTCCTGTGCTCTGATCCGTAAGCTTAAGACTATGGGTTCCTGGAGATGTGTGGTAGTTGGTTGGGATATAGCCGTGAATCACTCCATCCGAATCATACCAGTCAAAACCGGGATAAAGATCCTGAACCAGGGACAGTTCTGAAGGACTGTTTGTGTGATACACATTTATTCGTAACATATCTCCCTGCTGGAGTCTGCTCTTGGAAATGGTAACATTGATGGGAAGGATATCATTTGGAATGATCCCTTGCTTAACCAACAGCCTGTAGGATATTACAGCAGCCTCTGCCCTGTTGGCATGCTGCTTGGGAGCGAAGGTTCCATTAGGATATCCTGATATAAGATCCAATGCAACGGATGCAATGGCATTCTTCCTGTATTCGGTAGAAACCTCATCAAAATCTGTTAATCCTGTGCTTGCCTTATAGAGGGCTGAGGAATTCATCCTTCCTCCTGCTTCTGTGTAAGCATTAACGACTATGCTAGCCATTTCCTCACGGGATATGTTCCTGTTAAGATCTGATTCATCCATATTCCCAAATTCATCCGATTCCATAATGCCGCTTCTTATTGCAGCTTCAACATAGGGTTGTCCCCAGAACTCTCCATCTTTACGATCTCTGACATAGGTCCCTTGAGAATTTACAATCAGTGAAATAAATTCAATCCTTTTAATTGTTTCATTTGGCTTAAAGGTGCCGTCGGGGTAGCCTGTGATTGCCTTGTAGTCTGAAACCGTTTCAACATAGGATTTTGACCAGTGGTTGTCAACATCCCTGAAGCTTGCTGCAGATGAAGGTGTAGTTCCACCTGCTATTGAGGAAAGAACAATGGCTAATGCCAATATGATGCCATATAATCGTTGTCTGTATCCAGGTGTCATAAGAAGCACTCCTTTCAAAGATGCACATACGAAATTAAATCTTCCATTAACCTTATTATATACTATTGGGGTATATATTTCATTACAGAGGGATGAGTAATAGTGTATTTTAAATACCCACAAATACAATCAGTCATGTCAGTAGGTTTATATAAGTCAAAGATATCTACCTTAATCAAAATCAAGGATCTGGAATTTGAAATATTGATTTAGTGTGCTATTCATTTGAACATATTAGGGTATAGAAGAAGTAGGCTAAGTTAGAGGAGCTCTTATGGGATTGAAATAGGGGTTGCCCGGAAATCCCATTGAAAGGTCTTGCTCAGGTTTCAGTCAAGGATAAGAAGGGTTGTAACCTAAGGGAAGGTTTGATTTTTATGATGGTGATTAGAATAGTATTGTATATATTGATCGCTATCATAACGTTGTTGTTTCTATTTATTACCATACCATTTGGCTATAGAATAGATGGTAGTGAAAGTAGGATTCATGCTTCTATTTCATGGACTATTTTTAATGTTATATATACAAAGTGGTTAACTGGGGAAGAAGAATTCTCAATTGGAGTTTTTGGTTATAGAAAAATGATACCGATTAATAAAGACAGAGATGAAAAGGAGAAAATGGAAAAAAGAAAGTCCAGAAAAAAATTTCAAGGAATTAACCTATTTAAAGATATAAAAACTGATGTAATAAGGCAAGTTTTCACCCTAATAAGAAGAGTATTTCATAGCATAATGCCAAGAGAATTCATCCTGGATGCAAGAGTCGGTTTTGAAGAACCAATGTATACTGGAATAATGTATGCAATTTATTGTGAGTTCTATTATCTCCTTAGAAGCTACAAAATAACTATACGGCCTGAGTTCGGTGGAAGGGAGTTTAGTGGTAGGTTTGTTGCAGAGGGAAGACTATGGATTTTGAGTATAATAACGGCTTTTATTAGGTTTATAATATCTAAACCGGTCTTTAGGGTAATGAAGAATGTTCTGAAAGGTAAGTTATTTGGTAAGAAAGGAGTTGCAAGCAATGTCAGACTTTAACGTTAATGAAAGCATTAGCAATATTTTTTCAAGATTGGAGGAGTTCATAAAAACCAAGACAGTTGTAGGTGAGCCCATGGATATAGGCGGAGTCACTATAATCCCATTTGTGGACATTTCTTTTGCTGTTGGAACTGGCGGAGGTTCAGGCGCAGAGGAAAAGGGCTCCCAAGGAACAGGTGGAGGTGCTGGAAGTGGAGGCAAGGTATCGCCGACAGCAGTGTTGGTTATTAAGGGAGACAAGGTTGAGTTGATGCCTATAAATAAGGCAGCAAACCTGGAGAGGATTGTACAGCTGGTTCCAGATATTGTCGAGAAGATAAATAAATCATCCTCTGAAAAGAGAGAGGATGAAGAGGGAAACAGATAGAGATATCAACATAACAAAATTTTTAAGAACAACCAACACCCATTCCTTCGAGTTAAGAAATGGGTGTTGGTTGTTCTTAATCCTGTGAATTTTCAGTTCTGATCTGGACTTCTTCATTCATTTCAAGTTTTTTCATTTCGAGTGCTATCTTCTTTTCTTCCAATTCCAATTCTTTCTTTAAGACTTCATTATCTGATTTTTTCACATATGAAAAATACAGGAACATAACAGATAGGAATAGAAGTGCAAGACCAAGCATTACTGTAATATAGAAAAACGGATCCAATTTATAGAACCTCCTTATATAAACTAATTGATGAGTAACTAACAAGATCAATGCTACTGTGAGTAATCCAAATTAGGGGAATTAATAAACAGTAAAATTGATTTATATCCTAGTAAATAGGTATACATAAAATGAACAATTATTTCTGACAAGTGAGGTGAGCATATTGAAGGATATATTGATAAATTATATGAAGCGATTCACAGAAATTCCCGATTCTGAATTGACAAGCATCGCTGAGGATGTTAACTTGCAATCATTCAAAAAAGGAACAATTCTTCTGCATCAGGGAGACATCCCTGAAAAGTGTTATTTTGTCCTCAAGGGCTGCATACGCCAGTACTCAGTTGATGAAGAGGGCAGGGAAAACACATTCAACTTCTATACAGAGGAACAGTTCATAGCAATATTCAACCATCACTCGGAGGACAAGACCTCGAGATACTCCTTAGGCTGTCTTGAAGACTGTGTGCTGGTGGTTGGGGAACTGTCACCTGATCAGGGTGCTTACGATGCAAATCCTGCAATGGAAGCCATGATCAGAAAGATGATTGAAGCCAATGTGGGTGAAGTCAATGACAGTTTTGCGAAGTTTGTTGCCTCAAAGCCTGAGGACAGGTTCAAGGCATTGCTTCAGGATAGGCCTGATTTGATAGATAGGGTTCCTCAGCATCAATTGGCCAGCTACTTGGGTATAACACCTGAGTCCCTTAGCAGGATAAAGAAAAGGTTCTAGGAAGCAATAGGCTGAGAATTTATATTAGTGTATTTCCTACCTTTTAGCAACAACCAGATTCCAAAACCAATTTCGCCTACAAACATTGGGACGCTCAGTACCATTTCAAGCATGCTTTTAATGCTATCAAGCTCTGGAAAGAATCCATTCATAAGGTGAACCAAAGAATAACTTATTCCTGCAGCCATAAGCAGATAGCTGAAGAGTCTTGGTATATGAGTGGCCCTAAGAGCAACAATCCCCACCAGCAAGAGATGTAGGCCGAATATGATCAGGCCAAAGGACCAGGTTGCTTCAAAGCTTGCTATTGAAGACATGATCTGCGAAGCTGACTGAGGTGATACTGTACTGTTTGCCATTAAACTTGCAGTGATTAGATTTGAAACTGCCAGTGCAAGTACTCCCGTATAGATGAGTCTGGCAAGTCCTGCGATTTGGGCTAGTTTCTTATGAGTGGGCTTAAGAAAAGCATATAGAGCCCAGGATACCAGAAGATCTGTAATGATTATGACTACCCATCCCACTATCTCGAGATTGAACAAGAGACTGGACCCTCTGATGTTCTCTATTGTCATTATTGGACTTGACTCGACTATAAGTGCTGAATGGACATACCCATATGAGAAAAATGCGGCCAGTGTCATAACAAGTAATGAAATACCTGCAACCATAGCTGCTGATTTTTGATTATTTATTGATTTGAAAAATTTTACCATAGTGAAACCTCCTTTGTGTTTGAGAATAGAATATCACCCACCAAATGAAGTTTCATTGATTTAAGTCAAGGATTTGTATTTTTTTGAAAAGAGGTAATTATAATGAATAAGAAACATACTCTATCAGCTGAACTACAAAAAGAATTGATTGAAAAGCTCAATATGAGGTTTGAGGACAATATGGTTAGGCACAAAGGTCTTAAATGGTCTGACATTGAACCAAGACTTAAGGAGGTAACTGAAAAGCTATGGACCCTTTATGAAATGGAGAGTACAGGCGGTGAACCTGATATAGTAGGATATGATGAAAAGGAAGATAAGTATATTTTCTTTGATTGTGCTACGGAAAGTCCCAAAGGCAGAAGAAGCCTGTGCTATGACAAGGAAGCTCTGGAATCAAGGAAGAAGAACAAACCAGAGGATAGCGCCCTTGATATGGCAGATCGGATGGGGATTGAACTGCTAACAGAGAAACAGTATAGAGAATTGCAGGAGCTGGGAGATTTCGACACAAAGACATCAAGCTGGGTAAAGACCCCTGACAGGATAAGAAAGCTTGGAGGTGCCCTGTACTGTGACCGTAGATACGATACGGTATTTGTCTACCACAATGGAGCGGAGTCATACTATGCATCGAGAGGCTTTAGGGGTTGTCTAAGGGTGTAGTTTACATGTTGAATCCATGTATTAAATGAGTGGAGGGTGAAAACAATGAGAGATGAACTAATAGCCCCCTGTGGGATGAATTGCGGCTTATGCATTTCATATCAGTTCAAGGAGAATGATCTCAACAGGAAGGGATTTCATAGGACCTACTGTCCAGGCTGCATACCAAGGGGCAAAAACTGCACCTATATGAAAAGCACCTGTAGGAAGGTAGGTGAAGGCAGGGTCCGATTCTGTTTTGAATGTGAGGATTTTCCCTGCAAGCGATTGAAGGCACTGGATAAGCGCTACCGTACCAAGTATCATATGAGTATGATTGATAATCTGGGATTCATTAAGGAGAATGGAATGGCAAGCTTCCTGAAAAAGGAAGAGAGCAAGTGGACGTGTCCCAAATGCGGGGGCACAATCTGCTGTCACAATGGTCTATGTTTGCAATGTAATATTGATACCTTGATCAAGAATAGAAAATACCGATGGAATAAGGAGAAAAAATGAAAAAAGAATCAGAAGGACCACAAACCATTGATGAGTATATAGCTCAGTTTCCTGAGAATGTACAGGAAATTCTAACGAAGGTAAGAAAGGTGGTTAGGGAAGCGGCACCAGATGCCATTGAGAAGATAAGCTATCAGATGCCTACCTTCTATCTCAATGGAAACCTGGTTCATTTTGCGGCATTCAAGAACCATATTGGCTTCTACCCAACACCCAGTGGGATTTCAACATTTGATGATGAGCTGGTTCCATACAAAAGAGCCAAGGGCTCCGTACGGTTTCCACTGGATAAGCCAATTCCATATGACCTTATTGAAAAGATTGTACGATTTCGGGTAAAGGAAAACATCAGGTAGATTTGGGAATAAAAGGGGATTTATTTTAAAGTGTATGATCATATAAATAGAAAGGATAATATTATGAAAGTCACTTTTTTGGGAACCTCTGCTGCAACCGCAATGCCCCTACCCTTTTGTAACTGTGCTACATGCACTGAAGCAAGAAGGTTGAAAGGGAAAGATTTTCGGAAACGTTCATCTGTAGCCATCAATGATGATATTATCATTGATCTTGGACCAGACTCTGTTGGTGCATGCATTGAATATGGCATTGATTTGACAAGGATAAGGTATGTCCTGCAAACCCATGCCCACTCTGATCATTTTGATGGTGGACACTTGATAACCAGGCATCCTGATTACAGATCTGAAGATGTTAATCCCATATCAATAGTTGCATCATCCAATACCATCAGACAGATGAACTTGATGTTAAAGGCTGAAGATCCCAGTGCAGATTTGTATGATGAAGATTTTCTGGGGAAAATAAATGTACAAATGGAAGCAATTTCTCATGGGGAATGTATAAGAATTGGAGATTATTCAATAACAGCACTGGAATCCCTCCATGATATTGATCAGCAATCGATGATATATCTGATTGAGTATAAGGGCAAGTCAGTTCTATACGGTACCGACCTGTTGGAGATAAGTGATCAAGCATACAGGAGTATAAGTGGTAGGAAACTTGATATCCTTATCCTGGACCAGACCTACGGGTTTGGCTACAATTCCGGTGATCACTTGGATGCTGGCCAAGTAACAGGAATAATCGGACGCCTTAGGGACAAGGGAATAATTGATGAAGACACACATATACTTGCCACCCATATCTCACATGAAGGGAATCCAAATCACGAGAAGATGGAAGAAATCTCCCGGCATAATGGTTATGGAATTGCATTTGATGGTCTTGTCGTGTCAATATAGGACTAAACCAATTTAGTATCAATCAATGATAGTATCTTATGAGATTTGCTTACCAAGCTATTGTATGCAAATCTTTTTTATCTTATGTACAATTTTTAATGACAACAAATTCCTTGCTTTAAAGCGAAAAACTAGAATTTTGAAATAAAGATGTTAAGGGTATAAGCAAAAAAAAGAAATACATAATAGGAAATACATAATATAGAAGGCAGTATTTTTCGATTACTGCGGGTTCTACAGCTGCAGATGCAAAACTTAAATTTTAAATAAGGTGGGCTTCAAATTGATTGAACTTGTAAAAATAACTAAATCATATGATGGGAAAACTAATGTTATTGAGGACCTAAACCTAAAAATCAACAAAGGAGAAATAGTTGTTTTGATTGGTGAATCAGGGTGTGGAAA
>CAYMHD010000034.1:0-3158 GCA_964390135.1 uncultured Gudongella sp.
AACGTAAGACCCAACCTTAACGCCATAGAAGTGGCAAAAAAAGAAGATGTGGATGTGAGAACCTACAGAATTATTTACGAGGCCATTGAGGATATACAAGCTGCAGTAAAGGGAATGCATGCGCCTAAGATAGTTGAGGAAATTCTTGGACGTGCCCAGGTTAGAGCAACATTCAGACTACCTAATGGCAACACCATAGCAGGGATATATGTTGTTAGTGGAAAGATCAGCAGAAATGCAAACATAAGACTCCTTAGGGACGATGTAGTGATTTTCGATGGTTCAGTATCATCTCTGAAAAGATTCAAGGATGACGCCAAGGAAGTTTTAACTGGTTTTGAAGCTGGTTTGGGGCTTGAAAACTTCAATGATATAAAAGAGGGAGATAACCTGGAGGCATATGTCCTCAAGGAAGTCAAAAGAGATTAGAGGTGTGACGAATGAATGAAAAGAGAATAAACCGTATTTCCGAGGAAGTTAAAAAAGTTGTTTCAGAGCTGATTCAAAACGAGATCAAGGATCCTAGAATAAGTGGCATGCCCAGTGTCAACAAGGTCAGTGTGACCAAGGACCTAAGATTTGCCAAGATATTCATATCGGTTTTGGGAAGTGAAGAGGACAAGGAGAGCACCATAGAAGGACTTCAAAGCGCCAAAGGCTTTGTAAGGAAGGAAATCGGAAACAGAATCAATTTAAGACATGTACCAGAGCCGATATTTATGCTGGACGAAAGCATTGAACAGGCACTATATATGTCAAAGTTAATAGAAGAAGTCAACAGGGACTCAAGGGAGGACTCTGATGATAAGAAAGAATGATCTTGATATCCTGAAGTCGGATATGGAGGCCAGTGAAAGGATAGCCATTGTCTCTCACAAGAGTCCGGATGGAGACAATTTGGGCTCCCTTTTGGCTATAGGCTTATCCCTTGAAAAGATGGGAAAGAGCGTTATGTTTGTGAAGGCAGACATTATACCAGAAGACTATTTATTTCTACCTGGTATAGAAAGGTTAAAGCCAGTTGACGGGAACATGGAAGGCATAGATCTTTTATTTGCATTGGATAGCAGTGATCCGGATAGACTTGGTGAAAACAAGTTTCTTATTGATAAGTCTAAAAAAGTAGTAAATATTGATCATCATGTAAGCAACACTGAATTTGGTGATATCAACATAGTATTACCAGAGTTTTCATCTACTGGAGAGATATTGTTCGAATTGATGTTGCAGATGGATATGCCCATAGATAGGGAAATTGCATCTTTGATTTATGTTGCCATAAGTACAGATACAGGTAGATTCACCTATCAGGGCGTAACTGGCAGAACCCATGAGAATATTGCAAAACTATATGGATATGGTATTGATGCCTATGAATTAAACACTAACCTATACCAGAGAAGAAGCCTTAGTAGAACAAAGCTTTTCATAAAGGCAATCTCGGGAATGGAGCTCTACAATGACGGTAGGATTGGAGTTGTCAGGGTTACTAGATCAATGATTGATGAAACAGGTACGTCAATGGATGATACAGAAGGCATCGTTGAATTTGTTAGGGATACGGATTCAATTGAGGCAGCCTGCCTTTTGAAGGAAATCGATGAGGAAGTAGTTAAGTTGAGCTTGAGAACCAAGAATATTGTTGATGCAAACAAGGTATGCAGCAGTTTCAATGGCGGAGGTCACAGCAGGGCATCAGGAGCTACTGTGGAGGATACCATAGAAAATGTTGAAATGAGATTGGTAGAAGAGATAAAAAAGTATCTATAGATAAGCTGGGTGATTAGATGGATGGTATAATCAATTTTTTTAAGCCGGCTGGCATGACTTCCCATGATGCCGTAGCATATTTCAGAAGATTATTGGGCACAAGGAAAGTAGGTCATACTGGGACTCTGGATCCAATGGCGACTGGAGTTCTTCCAATTTGTGTAGGTAAAGGTACAAAGGTATCTGAGTATCTCCTCGGAGTTGATAAGGAATATATCGCAGAGCTTACTCTGGGAACCTCCTCTGATACCCAGGATAGTACGGGTACAGTTGTAAAATCCTCACATAAGATTGTTACTGATGAGCAAATCCAAGATGCATTCAACTCATTCAGAGGTGAGATAGACCAGATTCCGCCCATGTATTCTGCAAAAAAAATAGGTGGGAAGAAACTGTATGAGCTTGCCAGAAACGGCATTGAAGTGGAGAGGGAATCAAGAAAAATAAATATAAAGGAGCTCAGGATTCTAAACAACCAGGACAACAGAAGAGTAACCTTCTATACTAGGTGTTCAAAGGGAACCTATATCAGAACCATATGCAATGACTTAGGCGAACTACTTGGAACATATGGTCACATGTCCTATCTCCTGAGGGTTGGAGTTGGAAATTTCAAGGTAGAGGATTCCTATGGAATGGATACCCTTAATGGTATGGATAAGGAAGCTCTACAAAATATAATCCAACCGATTGATAGTGCGATTCTCTTTATGGAAAGCATCAAACTGGATGGCAGCTACCTTAAGCCATTAACCAATGGGGTAAGAGTTGAACTGGGTGAAGGTATAGGAGTAACAGCAGGTAAATTGCATAGAATATATGTATCAGGTAAATTTATTGGTATTGGAAAAATCATGGAAGAAAATGACAGAACAACACTTAAAATGGATAAAGTACTGATCAGGTGAGAAAATGGAAATTATAAGGATTGACAATACGAATGAAACAAGGTTTGAAACTTCCCTTGCTTTGGGTAATTTTGACGGTGTTCACATAGGCCATCAAAAACTTATTAAATCGATGATTGAGACCGCAAAAAAGTCTAAACTTCATCCATCGATGATGATATTTGAAAACCATACTAAATCATTTGTATTCAAGAATGGGCCAAGATTGATTAATAGCAACCTACAAAAGAATAGATTTCTTGAAAAGCTGGGAGTAAAGACTCTTTACACTATGAAATTCAATGATGAAATCATGAAGCTCAGTCCTCAGGAGTTCGTGAGGTCCATATTGCATGAAAAGCTAAATTGTAGAGCAATTACTGTCGGACCTGATTATAAGTTTGGATACAAGGCCCAAGGAGATGTTGACCTCCTGATTTCTCTTAGCAGGGAACTGGGGATAGCGACAGAAATCATTCAACCTGTGTACCATAATGAACT
>CAYMHD010000034.1:3168-8218 GCA_964390135.1 uncultured Gudongella sp.
TAGCAGTTATTGATGATGATATATCAAAAGAGAATGAAATATTGGTAAGTAGTACTAGAGTCAGAAATCATTTGACGGATGGGGAAATCGTTGAAGCAAATAGATTGCTTGGTAGACCCTTCAGTGTTGTTGGAGAGGTAATTCATGGCAAAGGATTAGGGAAAAAGCTCGGAGTACCAACTGCCAACATAAGACCCATGGACAAATATGTAATACCAAAGAAGGGTATTTACATGACATATACTGTATTGGAGGGAAAAACCTATCCCAGTGCAACAAACATCGGAGTCAATCCGACATTTGATGAGGTAGACCTTAAAATTGAAAATCACATCATTGGATTTGATGATGAGATCTATGGTAAGGAAATAGAGATATTCTTTCTTGAGTATATAAGACCAGAAAAGAAATTTGATTCAGTTGATGACCTCAAGATGAGAATGCATGAGGATATTAGGTATATTAAACAAAAATCCAATTTACATTTATAGCAAAGTATGTTAAACTTTAAATGTTAAGGATTACCTTTGGCAATGCTTGTCGTTCCTCGGCGCCTGCATGGCTGATGGTGGACTATAAAATTATTTGGAGGTGCAAAATGTTAACAAGAGAAGAAAAAGACAACATTATCGAAGAGTATAAAATGCACGAAGGTGACACTGGATCACCAGAGGTACAGGTTGCATTGCTTACTTACAGAATCAATTCTGTAAACGAACATTTACAATCACACAAGAAAGACCATCACTCAAGGAGAGGTCTTCTGAAAATGGTTGGACAAAGAAGAAATCTACTGAGATATTTACAGAATAAGGACATTGAAAGATATCGTTCTTTAATTGAAAAGCTTGGCATCAGAGGTTAATTAGAGCGGGACTTCCCGCTCTATTAGTTTATTAGACTATATAATTCGACACAAAAATCAAGAACTTACAAGGAGGTAATTTATGGAAAGAAAATTCCACTACACCTTGGCAGGAAGAGAATTGACTATTACTACTGGAAAAGTGGCTGAACAAGCGAGCGGAGCTTGTTTGGTACAATACGGCGACACAGTTACAGTGGTAACAGCGACACAATCCAAGAAACCGAAAGAAGGATTAGATTTCTTCCCGCTTAGCTGTGATTATGAAGAGAAGCTGTATTCAGTTGGAAAAATTCCAGGTGGATTCATCAAAAGGGAAGGTAGACCCAGTGAAAAGGCAATATTGACTTCAAGACTTATTGATAGACCTATCAGACCATTGTTCCCGGATGGCTTCAGAAATGAAGTGCAGGTGGTTGCAACAGTGTTATCAGTAGACCAGGATAGCAGTCCTGAGATCGCTGCCATGATTGGGTCATCCATAGCATTGTCAATATCAGACATTCCATTTGACGGACCTACAGCATCAGTTAATGTTGGATTGGTTGATGGTGAAATAATCATAAACCCAGACAGCAAACAGAGAGAGATAACAGAATTGGACCTGGTTGTATCCGGAACAAAGGATGCAATTATGATGGTTGAGGCAGGAGCCAAATTTGTATCAGAGGAAACCATGCTAAAAGCAATACTCACAGGTCATGCTGAAATCAAGAAGCTATGTGAATTCATTGACGGGATTGTTGCAGAAGTAGGCAAGGAGAAGGTTGAATATCAAGTATTCCTTCCTGATGAGGAAATCAGATTGAAAGTTGAAGAGCTTGGGAATGAGAAGCTTGCTCAAGCACTTAATACCGAGGATAAGGTTGAGAGAGAAGAGAAATTAACATTGGTTAAGGATGAAATCCTCCAGGAAGCCTTGGAATTGTTCCCAGAAGGTGAGAAGCATATAAAGGAAGTAATGAGCAATATAATCAAGAATAATGTTAGAAGGCTGATTACACAAGAATCAAAAAGACCAGACAACAGAAAGCTTGATGAAATAAGAGATATAAGTTCAGAGGTAGGTCTTCTACCTAGAGTACACGGTTCTGGTTTATTCAACAGGGGTCAGACTCAGGTTCTTACAATCGCAACCCTAGGTGCATCAGGTGATGTCCAGATAATAGATGGCCTTGGGGATGACGAATCCAAGAGATATATGCATCATTACAATTTCCCAGCTTATTCAGTCGGTGAAACCAGACCTATGAGAGGCCCAGGCAGACGTGAAATCGGACACGGAGTTCTTGCAGAAAGAGCACTTGAACCCGTTATTCCATCAGAGGATGATTTTCCATACACCTTGAGATTGGTCTCAGAGGTTCTAAGCTCAAATGGATCTACCTCTCAGGCAAGTGTGTGCGGTAGTACCCTGGCTCTACTTGATGCAGGGGTTCCAATTAAAGCTCCCGTAGCAGGAATTGCAATGGGATTGATAAAGGAAAATGATAATATAGCGATATTGACTGACATTCAAGGCTTAGAGGACCATCTGGGAGATATGGACTTCAAGGTAGCTGGAACCAGTGAAGGTATAACTGCAATTCAAATGGATATCAAGATTTCAGGAATCAGTGAAGAAATCATGAGGGAGGCTCTTGAAAAGGCTAGAATTGCTAGATTGTTCATTCTAGGCAAGATGGCAGAGACCATAGCAGCGCCTAGAGAAGAAATGTCTCCATATGCACCAAGAATTCAGACACTTCAGGTACATCCCGATAAGATCAGAATGATCATAGGACCTGGAGGAAAGGTTATAAACAAGATCATCGATGAAACCGGAGTTAAGATTGATATTGATGACACCGGTAAGGTGGCTATTGTCTCAAATGATAGCGAAGGAAGCAGAAGAGCCATTGAAATGATAGAAACCATAATAAAGGAAGTTGAAGCTGGAGAGATCTACAAGGGAAAGGTTACAAAGATAATGAATTTTGGAGCTTTTGTGGAGGTCTTGCCTGGCAAGGAGGGACTTGTTCATATATCTCAGCTTGCAAAGGAAAGAGTCAACAAGGTCGAAGACGTTGTGGCTGTTGGAGATGAGATCATGGTAAAAGTCATGGAGATTGACAAACAGGGCAGAATTAACCTTTCGAGGAAAGTGCTTCTTAAGGATGAGCCAAAAACTGAAGCAGAGAATGAAGACAAGGATAAATAGAACCATAACATGAACCCTAAAAAGGTTCATGTTTATTTTTGTTAACAAATGTGTTATTAACTGGTAAAATAGAACTTGAGATCAGCTTATGGAGGAATTGATGTATACAATAAAAAGTCTGGATAATGGAATAAAAGTTATAATGCATAAAATTCCCTACTTGAAATCAGCAACCATTGGTATTATTGCAAACAGTGGATCTTTTTTCGAAGATAAGGAAAACAACGGCATATCTCATTTTATTGAACATATGCTGTTCAAGGGAACAAACAAGAGGAACGCCCGCGAATTAGCGGAGGCCATGGATGATATCGGTGGTCAGATAAACGCATTTACGAGCAAGGAGCATACCTGCTTCTATGGGAAGGTTATAGATGAGCATCTTCCAATAGCAATTGATGTCCTTGGAGACATGATAACAAACTCTAAATTCAGTGAAGATGACATTGAAAAAGAAAAAGGAGTTATAATCGAGGAAATCAATATGTATAAGGACTTCCCTGAAGACCTGGTATTTGAAATGCTAAACCAACAGACTTACAGGGACATGAGTCTTTCCTATCCGATTCTTGGTACCGATAAAACGGTCAATAGCTTTGATAGAGATATTATCTATTCATATTTCAATAAGAAATATACACCTGACCAGATGGTGGTTTCCGTTGTAGGCAGCTTTTCAGAGGAGCAGGTTATAAATCTGCTGAACAAGGAGCTTGGAGCATTCAATAGCTTAAACAGGGGTGATGGAAACATACCTTCATATGACTTTGAAGCGGGTCAGTCGATTCTAGGAGTTCATAAGGACATTGAACAGCTGAATGTTGCCATGGGATTTCAAGGCCCATCCACCTATTCCGATGATATTTTACCAATGATGATAGTAAATAACATTCTGGGAGGTACAATAAGCTCCAGACTGTTCCAGGAGATAAGGGAGAATAGAGGCCTGGTTTATACAATAGAATCATCACTTACATCCTATAATGACGCTGGTATGCTATCAATCTACGCGGGCTTGACAAGGGAGAATTTACATTCCGTATCTGATCTAATCAAGATTGAAATTGACCAGATTAAGGATAGGCTAATATCTAAGGTAGAACTTAATAAATCAAAGGAGCACCTTAAAGGGAGCTATATATTGAGTCTTGAGGGCACCTTTAGCATGATGTACGAAATGGGAAAAAATCTCTTGCATGAAAAACCAATTGAGACTCCTGAAATTGTACTTGAACATATAAACAATATTGAAATGGATGATATTGAAAGAGTAGTGAATAGGTATCTTTTGTGGGAGCAGATGAATCTATCATATGTGGGCCCTGTAAAGGACACCCAGAAACTTAATATGGAACTGAAATCTATTTTTGTATGATTGGAGGAATTTAAATGAAAGTGAAGGTTGTTAACAAGGGAAACCTGTCTTTGCCTGAATACAAGACTGAAGGTGCTTCTGGAGTTGACCTGATGGCTAGTCTTGAAGATTCAATAGTATTGAAGCCGATGGAAAGATTTATGGTACCCACTGGACTCTTCGTGGAAATCCCAGAGGGTTACGAGGCTCAGATTAGGGGTAGGAGTGGATTGGCAGCCAAGAATGGCATTACCCTTGCCAATGGAGTTGGAACCATTGATAGTGATTATAGAGGTGAAATAAAGGTTATCCTTATAAATCTTGGAAATGAGCCCTTTGAGATCAGTCATGGAGACAGGATAGCTCAGATGATACTTGCAAGATACGAAAAGATGGAGTTTTCTGAGGTGGATACTCTTGAAAATACTGATAGAGGAAGTGGAGGATTTGGGCACACTGGTTTATAGTGGTCTTAATAACACAATAGCAAGATGATAAGTAACCGTTAATGTGTTATAATCAAGTTATGTATTTATCATATATGCAAATGATTTGTTAAGCTCAATTGCATATGTGGGATTTCGCATGAGGAGGATAAAACTTGCATTGGTTAGAAGCTATAATTTTAGGC
>CAYMHD010000034.1:8263-14781 GCA_964390135.1 uncultured Gudongella sp.
TGAATTCCTACCCATAAGTAGTTCAGGGCACCTGGCATTGCTTCAGCACTTGTTTGGAATAACGGAAGGGAACCTGTTTTTCACTGAGATGCTTCATTTTGGGACATTAATATCAATTGTAATTGTTTACATTGAGGATGTTAAGAGGATTATAATCGAATTCCTTAGATTACTTGGGAACCTATTGACAGGTAAAAAAAATGGAGACCTAACCGATCATCAAAGACTGGGTCTTCTTATTATTGCAGGTTCAGTTCCCACAGCCATAATTGATACCAATAGGAATCGCTTTGTTGGTAACGGGATGTCTATTGTGGTTTGCAGAGAAAAAAGGTTCTGAGAATAAGGACATCCAGATGATGACCCTGATGGATTCTTTAATAATTGGCATATTTCAGGGAATGGCCATCATACCAGGGATTTCAAGATCTGGATCTACCATAGTGGCTGGATTGTTAAGAGGCTTGAAGAAACCACTTACAACCGAGTTTTCATTTCTGTTGGCACTACCTGCAACCTTTGGAGCATTTTTGCTTGGAATCATCAAGGTGGCTAAGGGTGGCGATGGTGTAATTGTTAATTTGCCCCTAATTCTCGGGGTATCATTGTCAACGGTAGTAGGGATTATATCAATAAAGGCACTTATAAAAATACTCAATAAAAACAAGCTCCACTACTTTTCATTTTACCTATGGATTGGTGGGGCATTTACAATAATCAGTCAGCTAATATGACAGAGGTGAAAAGTATGAAAAAGAAGGCAGCAACTAAAAACAGTAAAAAAAGCAAAAACAACACTTCCAGCAAAATGAACACCGATATTCTTGGAATGATTGTTCTTGCCGTTGGTGTGATAGTGCTAATAAGCCTTTTCAGCACTAGAATGGGAATAATTGGCAACGTAATCAATGGGACCACATTTTCAATGATGGGCTTTGGTGGTTATTTCTTTCCCTTGTTTATAATAGGTGCTGGGATTGTCCTTTTACTTGAGAGGTTTGATAAGATACAGCTAAGAATAATCATTTCCCTCTTCATTATTTTTATTGGATTCTTGATTGTTTTGGATGGCATAAACCCATTAGACCTTACTTTTCTTGAAAGGATAAGACAAGGAGTCGAAATTTCCAAGGCCAATAGGGGTGGAGGAGTTTTAGGGAGCTTTTTTGGATTTTTTCTATATAAATTATTCGGTTCAATAGGTACATATGTTGTAGTGGCTTTTGCTATTACTGTTAGTTTACTCATAATTACCAACCTTACTGTTAAGGAAGTCCTATCGAAGGCCAAGAAGATAGCCCCACAAATAGATACCGCCGCTACAGGTAAAAAGTCAAAGGCAGTATCAGATGGTTCAATCAAGAACAGTTTAAAAGAGTTCATAAATGATGATGAGCAAATAAAAATAACAGACTATTCCTCGGAAAATCAATCTAATGAAATCGAGGAACATCAGCAGAAAACAACTAGGAAGAAACCAATCAGGCTTGATGAGGAGAGCGTCCAGAAGGAAGCTGTTCAGATTGATTCACAGGTGAAGGAAAAACAAGAGCAGGCTCAAAAGGTAGTATACCGGATACCTCCGATCTCCCTTTTGAATTCACCTGGAAAGAAGGGCGAATCAAACGACAGGAAACTGATACTTGATAATGCCAGAATGATCGAAGAAACAATGAAAAATTTTGGAATCGAAGCAACTGTATCCCATATCAATGTTGGACCAACTATAACCTGCTATGAATTGTCACCTGCGCCTGGTATAAAGCTGAGCAGAATTGTTTCACTTTCTGACAACATAGCCTTGAGTCTTGCATCTTCAGATATTAGAATCGAAGCTCCCATACCAGGGAAAGCAGCAGTTGGCATTGAGGTTCCCAACAAGGTCAAGGATATGGTGCTTTTCAAGGAGCTAATCCAGTCACGGGAATTTGCTGATGTGAAAACAGACATACCCCTGACTCTGGGAAAGGACATAAATGGAAAGGTTGTGGTTTCATCAATAGACAAGATGCCACATCTTTTGATAGCTGGTGCCACAGGCTCAGGTAAGAGTGTTTGCATTAACACCATAATTATGAGTCTTGCCTATAAAAGTTCACCTGATGATGTAAAACTGCTGCTTATTGATCCAAAGGTTGTTGAACTGAGTGTATATAATGGAATACCCCATTTGCTCATTCCTGTAGTTACAGATGCCAAAAAGGCTGCCTTTGCACTTAATTGGGCAGTTGGCGAGATGGAGAAGCGTTACAAGCTATTCGCAAAAAACAATGTAAGGGATATCAGGTCGTACAATGAGAAGCATGGGGAAGACGGTGAAAAACTACCAAAGATAGTAATAATAATAGATGAGCTAGCTGACCTGATGATGGTTGCAGCACAGGAAATTGAAGATTACATTGCCAGACTGGCACAGATGGCAAGGGCAGCTGGAATGTATTTGATCGTAGCGACTCAGAGACCATCTGTGGATGTAATTACAGGTACCATAAAGGCAAACATACCATCTAGAATAAGTTTTGCCGTGTCCTCACAGGTTGACTCAAGAACCATCCTTGATATGGCTGGAGCTGAAAAGCTTCTTGGCCAAGGCGACATGCTTTTCTACCCTTCAAGCTACTCAAAGCCTGTGAGATTGCAGGGTGCTTTCATATCCAACAAAGAGGTTGAAGAGGTAGTATCATTTTTACAAAATCAAAATGAAACAATGTATGATGAGGATGTCATTGAGATTGTACAGAACACTAAAAATATTGACATGCATGAAACAGATGAGCTTCTCTCGGAGGCTGTGAGCCTGGTTGTCAATGAAGGGGTAGCCTCCATATCACTTCTCCAGAGAAAGCTCCGCATAGGCTATGCCAGAGCCGCTAGATTGATAGATGAGATGGAAACCAGAGGGATAGTTGGAGGCTTCGAAGGAAGCAAGCCTAGAAAAGTACTTGTCAGTGAAGACGATTTAGAAGAGGATTAGGAGAGATTAAATGAACAAGCAAACGGTTAACATAGTAACACTTGGATGTTCCAAGAATGAGGTTGACTCAGAACTTATGCAGAGCATACTTGACAAGGAAAACTTCAATTATTCCGAGAATCCAATGGATTCAGATGTTATCATTGTGAATACATGTGGTTTTATCGAAGCAGCAAAAGAGGAATCAATCGATACAATACTTGAAATGTCCAAATACAAGACCGAAGGTAGATGTAAGCATCTTATACTTGCAGGTTGCCTGGCGCAGAGATATTCAGATGAACTGATGGATGAAATGCCTGAAGTCGATGCAATAATGGGTACTGGAAACATCAAGGATCTAAACAGCATTCTGAATGGTTTGAAGAAAGAAGGAAGAATCATCCAGTCCAATGATGTTGACAGCTCCTATCTTGAGGGAGTGAATAGGATTGTAAGCTCTCCAACGGCCTATGTTAGAATTTCAGAAGGCTGCGACAACCTTTGCACATACTGCATCATTCCGGCACTGAGGGGAAAGCATAGAAGTAGAAAGATGGAGGATATTATTTCAGAGGTTCAGTATCTTGCAAGCCAGGGCGTAAAGGAAATAATTCTGATCGCCCAGAATACTTCTGATTATGGAATAGACCTGTATGGCCATTTCAGCTTGCATCTGTTGATTGATAAATTGAATGATATTGAAGGATTGGAGTTTATAAGACTCTTGTACCTCTATCCGGACAATATTGATGACAGGCTTATAGAAAGCATCAAGCGAAATTCAAAGGTTGCTCATTACCTGGACATGCCCCTTCAGCATGCAAGTGACAGTGTACTGAAAATGATGAACAGAAGAACCACAAAGGAAAGTATAAGAAATACAATAGAAAAATTAAGGAAAGAGATTCCTGACATAGTTCTAAGAACAACATTCATAGTAGGTTTCCCTGGGGAAACAGAAGATGATTTCATGGAGCTGTATGACTTCATTGCAGATGTAAAATTTGACAAGCTAGGTGTATTCACATACTCAAAGGAGGAGAACACACCAGCCTTCAACATGTCCGGTCATATAGAGGAAAATGTTAAGGAAATGCGCAGGGACAGGTTGATGGAACTCCAAAGAGCAATATCAGAGGGTCTTATGAGCCAAAAGGTAGGGAAAGTTTACAAGGTCCTGGTGGAGGAGCTTGCAGAGGAAGGCATGTATATAGGTCGGAGCTTCATGGATAGCCCTGAAATTGACGGAGTGATTTATTTCAGATCCGATGAAGTACATGATGCCGGTGACATTGTATTTGTTAGAGCTGATGAATATCTGGAATATGATCTAATGGGGGAGTTGACAGATGAATCTGGCCAATAGAATTACCTTATTCAGAGTTTTTCTGGTTCCGATTTTCGTGATTTCTTTCATTATTGAAAGCCCTGGAACCACCTATATTTCTGCAGCCATATTCGTGTTTGCATCCCTTACAGACACATTGGATGGATATATTGCACGCAGTAGAAATCTTGTAACCAACTTTGGAAAGTTTGTTGATCCATTGGCTGATAAGGTTCTCACCTCTGCGGCCTTGATCCTTTTGGTAGGTACTGGGGTCATTCCCTCATGGGTTGTGATAATAATCATAACAAGAGAATTCACCATTTCCGGCTTCAGGATAATTGCAGCTTCAGAGGGAGTTACAATTGCAGCCAGCCCATGGGGAAAGCTTAAGACCATATCACAGCTTATAGCAATAGTTTTATTATTGCTTGGCAATTATCCATTTAGCTACCTATCCATACCCATGGACCAGATAATGCTCTACATCGCTCTGATATTGACAGTCATATCCGGTATTGACTACATAGTGCGAAATATCGGGACCCTGAACATGAAAGATATTTGATTGGAGATGTATTAATGAAAGCCGAAATCATTACAATTGGAACAGAAATAATGCTTGGCAGCATATTGAATACAAATGTTGCATATCTATCTAGACGTCTTATGGAGCTTGGAATTGAAACAGTTTATCATACCTCGGTTGATGATGACTATGAAAGACTGGAGAATGTACTTGCATTGGCCATGGAGAGGGTAGACATCATATTGACAACAGGAGGACTTGGGCCAACTGATGATGACCTCAGCAAGGAAGCCCTGGCGAATGTTACAGGCAGAACACTTGTATCGGATATCAATATGGAAGAGCACATTAAACATTTTTTCGCCTATTCCAAAAGAGATATGACCCTGAACAATCTCAAACAGGCAATGAAGCCTGAAGGTTCTGAGTTCATTGACAATCCACGTGGGACAGCTCCTGGGATATTCATGGAATGGAACAAGAGGAAAATCATTATGATGCCAGGACCCCCAAGGGAAATGAAGCCAATGTTTGAGGATAAGGTTGTAGATTTAATCAAAGATGATCATATCATAATTGTTAAGTCCATCAACACATCTGGTTTGGGTGAATCTACACTGGAAACTCAATTAAAACAATTGGATATATCATATCCGGATTTTACAATAACCACCTATGCAGGTTCCGGTAGCGTTGAAATAAAGGTCATCGGTAGAGGAAGCGATAGATTGAGACTTGAGATGGAATCTGAGGAAATAGTTGAATCCATAAAAGGAGAAATAGGAGAACATATCTACGGGTATGGAGTTTCATCAATTGAAGGCGCAATTATTGAGATGCTGATCCATAATAAAATGAAAATATCAGTATGTGAATCAGTTACTGGTGGGAATCTGTCAAGAAAATTAACTAGCGTACCAGGAGCCTCAAAAACCTTTGACCGAGGACTAGTAACTTATAGCAATGATTCCAAGATTAATGAGCTAGAGGTTTCAAGAGAAGCTTTAGATGCATTTGGAGCAGTCAGTGAGGAAGTTGCTTACCAGATGGCTGTAGGATTGATGAAAAAAAGCAATGCAGATATTGTGGTTTCAACCACTGGCTATGCTGGTCCGGATAATGACCCCAGTATTAAGACTGGACTGATTTATGTTTGCATAAAATCCAAAGACAGTCATGATATCTTTGAAAGGATATTTTCAGGAAGCAGGGATACTATTCAAGAAAGAGCGTCGAATTTTGCCCTTTGGAATTTATACAAATTTTTAAATAATAAGTTGACTTCAATTGAACTGTAGTGTAACATATATATAAAAGAACTAGTGTTCGAATAAGCGAAAGGGGTGAATCCAGTATAACTGGAGATATTATGGCTGAGAACAACGATAGAAAGAAAGCACTGGACCTGGCATTAAGTCAGATAGAAAAGCAATTTGGCAAAGGATCTATTATGAGATTGGGAGAAGACGCTAAATTGGACCTGGACTACATACCAACCGGGTCAATGGACCTGGATATAGCTCTTGGAATAGGTGGAGTTCCCAGAGGAAGAATTGTAGAGATTTATGGACCAGAGTCTTCAGGTAAGACAACCATAGCACTTCACATCATAGCAGAAGCTCAAAAAAAAGGCGGTATAGCTGCATTTATTGATGCTGAGCATGCACTCGATCCTGGCTATGCAAAGAAGCTAGGGGTAGATATAG
>CAYMHD010000035.1:0-11043 GCA_964390135.1 uncultured Gudongella sp.
ACCTCAAGGAGCTCTTGTATATCCTGAGGGAGATGAGGCTGGAATGGATGAGCCAGTGTGACATAAGGATAGGCAGGGAGGATGACCTGCTCAAAGACCTTGCTGAGAGTGGTTGTACCACCCTAAGCTTTGGACTTGAGAGCATCAGCAAGGAAAGCCTGGTTGCCATGAACAAGGGCTGGGCCAGACCCGAGGAGTATACAAAACTGATTGGAAACATACAAAGACATGGAATAGACGTATCAACTGAAATGGTGGTGGGAGGGGAAGGGGATACCCTGGATTCCATAGGAAGAACCAAGGATTTCATTGAAAATAACAGGATTTCCGTGCCAAGGTTCTACATCCTGACCCCTTTTCCGGGGACATCATTTTTTAGGGACATGGAGGCCGCAGGAAGGCTGGAGAACAAGGACATATACTCCTATGATGGAACTGCAGCCGTGCACACCCCTGCAAACATGACAGCCCAGGAGCTTACCGACAGCTACTGGGAGCTCTACGAGAGCCTTTTCACCCTGAAATCCATATTCAGAAGGAATATCCTGAAGAGGGAATTCCTTAAACAACCCTTCAGGTATCTGTTCTATGGCATGGTAAACCTTTACTACAGACACCAGATAAGGAACAGAATAACTCCAAACATATTCTAAGGGAGGACAAAATGAGAATACTATTGGTAAGACCCCCGAGAATCAAGCAGGCAATAACACTTGGAAGCTTCATGTTTTCAGAGCCCCTTGGTCTTGAGATGATATATGGGGTCCTAAAGAAGGACCATGAGCTAAGAATACTGGATATGATGATCCAGGAGGACCTTTTGGGTGAGCTAAAGGATTTTTCACCACATATTGTTGGGATAACAAGCCTTTGCATAGATGTTGACAGGGTCATTTCTCTTGGGAGGGAGTGCAAAGCCTTTGACGGTGAGATAATAACAATGGTTGGAGGCACACAGACCCTGCTGGATCCTGAAAGCTTTTTTGATGAAGGGATTGACCATATATTCAAGTTCTCAACCAGGGAGAACCTTTTGAGCCTTTTGGAGCAGATTGATAATGGCAAGGTGAAAGTAGTGGAGGGGGTCCTGTCCAGAGACCTATCCTATCATGACACAGGAGCTCAGGGTAGAAATGAATACCTCCCTCCAGACAGGGAGTCGACAAGAAGATATAGAAGCCATACTCCTACTTTGGCTACAGACCCGCTGCAATAATGGAGCTTGGACTTGGATGCGGGAAACCCTGCGACTTCTGTCTTCGCTGGAGGATAGAGGGAGCCAGGGAGGAGATGATTCCAGAGGAAATATGGCAGGATGACCTCCTTTCAATCAAGGAGCCCACGGTCATGTTTATCGACAATGACCTTTTCTCAGACGACGGGAAGGTGGATCATCTTATTGGATTCATTGAAAAGAAGGGGATAGAAAAAAACTACATAGCCTACGGGTCTGTCCATGGAATCCTAAGGCACAGGGAAAAGGTGAGGAAAATGGCTTCCCTGGGTCTAAAAGCCCTTCTGGTAGGGTATGAAACCTTCGATGATGGGGAGTTGTCAAGGTACAGGAAGAAGTCCACAACTGATGAGAACAGGGAGGCTGCAAGGCTTCTCCAGGAAATCGGCATAGATGTTTGGGCATCCTTTATGGCCCACCCTGACTGGACCAGGGAGGATTTCAGGACCTTCAGAAGGTATATAAGGGAACTGGCTCCGGAAATATCAACCATCAATCCCCTTACACCATTTCCAGGTCTACCCCTGTTCGAAAAGTACAAGGACAGACTGCTGTACAGAGTCGAGGATCATCATAGGTGGAGCTTTGGCCAGGTTATGATAATGCCCTCAAAAATGTCCCTCAGGTCCTATTACATGGAGCTGCTTAAGACGTACCTTTACATCAACCTTGCCCTAAACAGAAATACGGAGATGATAAGAAAGTACGGATTTGTAAATATCCTAAGGATTCTTAGGGGCTCCATTGGAGCCTCATTCAAATACATCCGCCTGATGAGTCAGGAGAACCGTCCCCAGCGACTCACTTGATTAATTGCCTAGTAATCGGGTATGTATTGACCATGAATTACCTTGTTATTGTATGAAATGGAGGGGGAAAAAATGAGAAAAAGACTCATTCTAATAATTGGAGTCATGGCAATGGTGCTCGTATTGTCTGCCTGTGGAGCAGGTGCTGATGAAGAAATCAAGAATTCTGATGACCCAATAGTACTGGGATCATTTGTAGATACAGAGGGTGGAATTCTTGGAAACATGATTCTTCTTGCCCTTGAGGATAAGGGATACCAAATTGAGGATAAGGTTCAGTTTGGAACCCCGGATGTCCACAGGAATGCACTTCTTGAAGGAGAGCTGCACATAGGAGTCGACTACACAGGCAATGGACAGTTTTACTCCGAGGGCTTTGAGGAGGACCTGTGGAGGGATGGTGAGGAAGGCTACCAGGCAATAAAGGGTTATGATGAGGAGAACAACAACCTTATATGGCTCAGCCCTGCAAAAGCCAACAACACTGAGGCCCTTGCAGTCAAGAGGGAATTCGCAGAGTCAAATGACATTACGGATATGTATGATTTTGCTGAGTATGTTAACAACGGAGGCTATGTAAAGTTTATCACCAGCCAGCTTTTTGCCGAGAAATACACTGGTCTTCTGGGAATGGAGGAGGCCTATGGCTTCACACTCACTCCAGACCAGCTTATCATGCTTCCACATGGAAACACAGCTGAGACCTTGAGTGCACTGGCAAATGAGACCGACGGTGTCAATGTGGCCTTGGCCTATGGTACGGATGGTTCAATAGCAGATTTGGACCTTGTGGTAATTGACGATCCGCTCTCAATACCTCCTGTATATGAGCCTTCTGCAATCGTAAGAGGTGAGGTGCTGGAAAAATATCCCGAGATTCAGGAGATTATTGAAGAGGTATTTGCAACACTGAATCTTGAAAATCTTCAGGAGATGAACAAGCTGGTCATAGTTGACGGAGCATCACCTAGGGATGTTGCACAGGACCACCTTTTGGAGAATGGATTGATTGAAGAGTAGTTATTGAGGGTGATATTATGGCAGAGAAAAAAGACAAGGTGTTGTTTATACTGTCGGCGTTGGGAATATCAGCCTTTTTCCTGTTTCCCCTGGTGGAAGCAAAGCCAAACCGTATTGTAACAGGGGAGAAGCTGTTTGCATTTGAGTATCTTGGCGCCTTTGGAGCTTTGATTATTGTGGGATGGGCCATTTTATTGGCCCTTTCTTTGTATGGAACAAAAAGAAGGATAGAGCTCGCATCAATTGTGGGAATCGTTACAGCAATGGGTCTACTGTTCCTTCTCCCTATTGGAGCTGGGAACATCCTTGAAATCGGTGCAAATCCCAGAATCAGCTTTTCATCAAGCTTCTATATGCAGGTCCTCCTTTTGTACATAATAATATCGACATATATGCCCAGGGCGGCATGGAGCAGAAAGCTTAAGGCTGCCTTGGGAATAGGAGCTTTTCTGGCCTTAGGGGTTTCCATGTCCATGGGTTACTTTGAGAGCCTGTCCATAATAAAGGAGTATGGGGTTAGGCAGAGACAATTTTACAACAACCTCTACATCCACGGGGTCCTTACCTTTGGATCGGTTCTGGCAGGCTGCATCATAGCCATACCCCTTGGCTACCTTGCCTATCTGAGGAAAAGACTGGAGGGAAGGATAATGGTTCCCTTAAGCATAATAGAGACAATACCAAGTCTGTCCCTGTTTGGAATACTGCTAGTACCTCTTTCAGGACTGGGACAGCTCCCATTCTTCAGGTCCATTGGAGTAAGTGGGATTGGATGGGCTCCTGCCTTTGTTGCTCTTACCCTCTACACCCTGCTTCCAATAGGAAGGAATACCTTGACTGGCTTTCATTCAATAGATAAAAACGTTGTACAGGCTGCAAAGGGTATGGGAATGAGCAGAAGGCAGATTCTAAAGAAGATTGAGATTCCCCTGGCCTTCCCCGTCATATTTACGGGAGTCCGCATTGCCTTTATCCAGACCATAGGAGGGGCTGTACTGGCAGGTCTTGTTGGAGGAGGAGGAATGGGAAGCTTTGTATTTTTAGGCCTGGCTGAAGCATCTCCAGACCTCATCCTCCTTGGAGTTATACCTATTGTCTTCTTCACAGTTGTTCTGGATTATTCCCTTAAGGCTTTTGAGAAATATGTAAGGAGGATTGTTTATGATTGAAATGCAAAATGTAACAAAATCATACGGGGATTTCAAGGCTGTAGACAATCTTTCCCTTCATGTTGATAGTGGGGAGCTTCTGGTAATACTGGGACCTTCGGGCTGTGGAAAGTCGACCACATTAAGGCTTATGAACAAGATGGCCGAAAGAACCTCGGGGATCATAAAAATAAAGGACAAGGACATAGACTCCTTTGTGGAGGAGGACCTAAGGAAGGGAATAGGCTATGTAATCCAAAGCATAGGTCTGTTTCCACACATGAATGTATGGAAGAATATCGCTACGGTCCCTCAGCTTCTAGGATGGGAGAATAGCAGCATTGACAGGAGGGTAGATGAACTGCTCCTCTTGGTTGGGCTCAAACCTGAGAACTACAGGCATAAGAAGCCCTCCCAGCTTTCAGGTGGAGAAGCCCAGAGAGTTGGGGTTGCAAGGGCCTTGGCTTCAGACCCGGATATACTTCTGATGGACGAGCCATTTGGCGCCGTGGATCCAATAAACAGATTGCGGCTTCAAAAGGAGTTCAGACAGATTCAGAGACGCCTGGGCAAGACCGTGGTGTTTGTTACACATGACATAGACGAGGCCATACTCCTGGGGGACAGGATTTGTATCATGAACCATGGGAGGGTGGTCAGCCTTGATACACCTGAAAATGTGGTCCTTCATTCAAAGGATGACTTTGTTGACAGCTTCTTTAAAGGAGAGGGCATTCTTACAATCCTATCCAGAAAGAATGTGGGAGACTACATGGAGGAGATTCCATGGGAAGGAGAAGAAATAGTCCAGGATTCAACACTTAAGGAGGCCCTTTCCCTGATGCTCCTGACAGGTGAGGACAGGGTGCCTGTAAAGGGTGGAAGCATATCCTTCAACAGAATCCTCCAGGTTGTTGGGAGGGATATAAATGAGAAGACCTAATGGCAACATTGTTGCAGCCCTTGTGCTGATTGTAATCCTAGCCATGATTGTGGTCTATTCGATAGAGTTTGAAGAGCTGCTCTATAGATATTTCAGCACGAAAAACTCAACCGGCTCCAGAACGCCATTGTTTGTATACTTTGGACAGCACATATGGATGGTCCTGGTTTCAAGCGTCATAGCCGTTGGAATTGGGGTTGGTGTTGGGATTTTTGCCACCACAAAAAGTGGTGAGGAATTCAGGGACCCCTTGCTTAAGGTTGTAAACCTGGGTCAGGCATTCCCTTCTCCAGCCCTACTGGCCCTGGTTGTTCCGATACTCGGCTATGGCTATGAGGGAGCCCTGATTGCCCTTGTGGTATATGCCCTGATGCCCATAGTATATAATGTTGTGGTGGGAATTCAGGAGGTACCGGAGGATATTGTGGATGCTGCCGTTGGAATGGGCATGACTCCATACCAGCTCTACAAAAAAATAAAAATCCCCCTGGCACTCAATGTAATCCTTGGGGGAATCAGAACAGCCCTTGTGATAAATATTAGTGCCGCAACCCTTGCGGCAGCCGTTGGTGCGGGAGGGCTGGGGGTACTTGTGGTAAACGGGGTAAGAACCTTTGATATGGTCCTTATCCTCCAGGGAGCAATCCCCGTAACAATAATGGCAGTCATAGCGGAGCTTCTTCTCAAGGAGGCCCAGTCAAGGCTGTCATTCTAGACCAGGGGGACCTACCCCGTTGGAAGATTCTGGTAAAGCGAGTCAAAAAGAACCGTCCCCCTGACTCATTAGATAGGGGCGGATGTACCTTATCACTGAGGTTGCAATCACGACTCCACATGCTATTGAGATGGCAATGAATAGTGATTCACCACCGGTGACAAGAGCCTGGGAAAAGTTGTTGTCAATAATATGAAACATGGTATAGTAGATTCCATAGCCTGGTACAAATGGTATTATTCCTGGAATAATAAATATTGTAGCAGGCTGTTTTTTGTATATAGCAGCCAGCTCCCCAACAAGGCCCACGAAAATCGATCCTGCAAAGGCCGGGATTATGAAGCTGGTGGCTGTCTGCTGAAGTATTATGTAGACAATCCAGCCAAGCATTCCGCTAATGGAAGCCAGGGGAACCAGTCTTCTGGGCAGGTTGAAGATTATTGAAAATCCGATTACACACAAGAGGGAATAAATCCCTTGGGTTATTATATACATAAGGTCCTCCTAAATAAATGCTATGATTCCCTGAAGCACAATGCCCACTCCAAATGCCAGGGCTATGGCGATGAACAAAGCCTCCATCATCTTCGTGGTACCTGCAATCAGCTCTCCTGAAATAAGGTCCCGGATTCCATTTGTTAGTGATACTCCCGGAACAAGGGTCATCAAGGGTCCGATTATAACCGTATTGAAATCGGCGGTCATTGAAAGACCACCCACCACAAATACCATGAATATGCTCAAGAGGGCTGAAATCAATCCTCCAAGGATGTTTTTCACAAAGAAATTCAGCTTTCTAACTGTAAGCTTGTCCATTGAGAAGACCGTAATGCTGGATGCTATATAGGCAAGGACAAACTCCACAAAGCTACCTCCAAACATCAGCACAAAGAAGCCTCCGGCCATACCGCTGAAGGCGTACCTTATGGGCTTTGAAAATTTGGGTGGAGACCTGAGCTCACTTAGGATTATCTCCGTTTCCTCCTGGGTCATATCCCCTTGGGAAAAAATCCTGGAAAAGGAGTTTGCCCTTGCGATGGTCTCAAGGTCAAGACCTATTGAGGGAACCCTGGAAACTGTTGTGTAGGGCTCCCCGTTTATATGGGCGCCAACTATTATACCAGTGGACATGACGAATACCTCCACGGGAGACTTTGTCTTGGAGGAGATCATTCTGTTGATTGTCTCCTCCACCCTGTAGGTTTCAGCTCCATTTTGGAGCATGATCATCCCTGTTTCCACCGCTGTTGCAATTGCTTTCTTCAAAGTCATTTCTTCCATCTGATTACTCCTATAGATTAAGTGATACTGTTCCCTCTGATACGATTTCAACTTCCCCGTCAAGGAATATTTCCTCTGCCGAACCATCAGACCACCTGACTTCGATATTGAGGGTTCCTCCTGGTTGAGCAATGTCCCTGCTAATACTGACATCATCAAGGTATGAAAGACAAACACCCAGTGCAGCTGTACCTGATGCACAGCTTTTCTCCCAACAGGTTGTATCTGTTCCCTTTACATAGACAAGAGGCTCCAGGAACTTTCCCTCAAAATCGTAAAACATGATCCCAAAGGCTTCATAGCCCTCCTGGTCCATTTCAGCCTTTACGATATTGAAGAATTCAAGGGTGCTTCTTACAGCGTCCTTATCGACAACAAAGTGTGTTATTCCAAAGAAGTCAACCCTGATTGTGGCTATGGTTTCACCCTGGATCACAAACTCCTGGGCACCCACTGACTTGGGTAAGGGCATCTGAATCCTTGAACGGAAACGGTTTCTCTCCTTAAGAGGCGTGACAATGCAATTCACATCTCTCTCCCATCCTGAAACCTGAATGGGAACCAGATAGTCCTCACCCTGCATTTTGATTGAGGGATACCCTGTATATACCATATAGGCTGCAAAGGACCTGCTGGCATTACCGCAGAACTCTCCTCCCATCATCTGGAGTCTAAGGGTTTCAGTGGAATCTGGCAGTACGGTTTTTTCTATGAAACCCACCTGCTCTGCATGTACACTTTCATAGCTCATAAGCTTACGAGAAATTTCGGCATGGTCCTCTCTGGGGACCTGGTCCAGAACATAGACTGTCATATTCTGTGCCGGATTTACCTTTACGTAATGTAATATCATGATTCTACCCCCTCTCTTCCCCTTTAGTATAGCAAAGAATGGAGTTAATATCACTAATAAACGAAAAAAAGACAAGGCATTAAGCCTTGTCAAGTCTGGTGCGGCTGAAGGGACTCGAACCCCCACCCTAGCAATTAGGACTAGAACCTGAATCTAGCGCGTCTGCCAGTTCCGCCACAGCCGCATGAACACCTTTAATTATACATAAAAAAGTCAAAATTGGCAACGGGAATTTGGAAACACTGAAAAACTGGCCTTCCCAACCAAAGGTTGTAAGAAATACAACCAATGGTTTATAATAAAAGCATAAAAACAACCTATAATAGCTTCATAAAGGGCTCCCCCAGGTATATCCTTAAGCTGTGGAAGGGATTAAAATGAGGAGGTTGCGGAATGGAGCTTACAATAAGGCAAAAAATAATCAAGAGCAAGGATAGGGCCATAAGAAAGATCAGGGAAAATAAGGAAGCTATAATTGAACACAGAGACCAAAGGATTGAAAGGTGCTATAGCTGTGACATGCCTCAGCATATTGACAGCAACAGCATGAGAAGAAGGGATATATAAAGAGAGGGGAGAGTGTGGTCATGACTCAGACATTGGGGAAAAGAATCAGTGATTTAAGAAAAAGGAAGGGATTCACCCAGGACCAGCTGGCAGAGGAGATGGGAGTATCCTCCCAGGCAGTGAGCAAGTGGGAAAATGATATCTCATGTCCTGATATTGGATTGCTGCCGCATCTGGCAGATTTTTTCGGGGTCACCCTTGACGAGCTTATGAGAGGGGACCAGGAAAAGGTGGCTCAGGTGATTCCGGAAAGCGAAAGAAAGGATCCAAACAAGATGATCATGAGAATAAGGGTCCTAAGTGCAGACGGGGACAAGGTAAATGTAAATCTTCCCATGGCACTGGTGAAGATGGGCCTCCAGTCAGGTATGCTTGATAGCATGGTTGGCGGTAACGAAAACCTTAAGGGGATTGATTTCGAGAGCCTGGTCCTTATGGTTGAACAAGGGGCAATCGGTAAGCTGGTGGAGGTTGAGTCCGCTGATGGGGACCTTGTCGACATCACCATAGAGTAGGTGACCTTATGAGAATTGAAATCCTAAGTGCAGAAGGAAAAAACATATCCTTTCCCATTCCGGAATTTCTGGCTGACAATCCAATAAGTCTAGGTTTTGCAGCCTCAAAGATCAATGAACATTCACCCCTGAGATTGACAGCCAGGGACTTAAAGGCAATCCTTAAAACCATTGGGGATTACAAGAGGGAAAATGGAGGAAACCTCCTCCTTGTTGATGTGGAGTCGTCCAGTGGAGAAAAGGTTAAAATCTGGATTTAGTGGCGAAAAAATGCTACAATCACAGCAAGGAGGTGATGGGAATGGCTGAGAAGAGATTTCAGGTTGTCCACAAGGAGGGAACCCTCTCCAGCACCAAGGTTATAGTGGACAGGGAAACGGGAGTAAACTATCTGTTTGTAGGTGAGGGCTATGCAGGAGGTCTTACTGTTCTCTTGGACAAGGATGGTAAACCGGTTATCACACCTGTGGGAAGGTACCCACTGTAATGAAAAAAATAGTGTTGGTTTCCATTCTCTCGGTGATCCTGATGTCATTGGTTGACGGATTTATCAATCCAGGCTATGGGGTCAAGTCAGCAATCAAGATCATCCTCTTTCTTGTGGTGCCCATTATAAGTGCAGGTATTGCTGGTTCAAAGGGCTTCAAGGATCTGCTGAGACATACCGGAAAAAAGGCAATGGTAAGAACCATTGCCCTTGGTATTGGAGTTTATGCAGGGATAATGGCAGTGTATTTCATACTCAGACCTTATATTGATCTGGAGACAATAAGGCTTGCCCTGGCGGATGATCTTGGAGTGAATCGGGATAATTTCATAATTGTTGCCCTCTATATTTCCTTTATGAATTCACTTCTTGAGGAATTCTTCTTCAGGGGCTATCTTTTCCTGGGACTTCTCCAAAGGACAGGAAGATTGATGGCATATTCCATCAGCGCTTTTTTGTTTGCAGCCTATCATGTGGCAATAATAGGAACCTGGTTCAGTCCTCTGATATTCATGCTGGCCATGGCGGGCTTGTTTGTAGGCGGACTGATCTTTAACTACCTGAATGAAAGAAATAAGAATATCATCAATTCATGGGTTGTACATCTGATGGCAAATCTTGCCATCAATACCGTTGGGCTGATTATGTTTGGCATGGTCCCTTAGAATAAAAATCCCTCCTTCGGGTATCTAATATGATAGAGAATAAATAGGAGGGATTGTTTTATGAAAAAGGTAGCAATATTGATAGAGAACCTGTTTGATGAGAAGGAGCTGATATATCCTTACTTCAGACTGAAGGAGGATTTTGAGGTCCACATTGTGGGTTCACAGAAGGACACAACCTACACTGGCAAATCAGGACTGGTTATGAAGAGCACCCATGGATCTGCTGATGTAAAGGCCGATGACTATGAGGGAATCCTCATACCCGGAGGCTTTTCTCCTGACAATATGAGAAGGACAGAATCCACCAAGGACCTTGTAAAGGAGTTTTGCACCCAGAACAAGCCAATTGCTGCAATCTGCCATGGACCATGGATGATGGCATCCTGCTGCGACCTTAAGGGCAAGGACATGACTTCATTCTTCTCAATCAAGGATGACCTTGTAAATGCAGGTGCAAACTGGGTGGACAGGGAGGTTGTGGTTAGCGGAAACCTAATAACCTCAAGAAATCCAAACGACCTACCAGTGTTTGTCAAAACCTTTGTTGATGCCGTGAAGTAGAGCTATATCAAAATAAAGTTTTTACAGAAAATTTAAAATCCTCTCTTGACATATTTCATTCTTGGTATTAGAATGATTAAAAGCGTTGATGAGGAAGAGTATGTCCTGTAGGGTCAAAAGAGAGAGAGGTTCACCGGCTGAAAGACTTCTCACGATACCCAGGTCAGAAAACCACCTCGGAGTACAACCCTGAAACCCAGTAGGGAGTTGCGTAGGCACACGTTACGGCCTCTTGTTAGAGT
>CAYMHD010000035.1:11053-14331 GCA_964390135.1 uncultured Gudongella sp.
GCGAGAATACTACACTCGTCCTTTTTTGGACGGGTGTTACTTTTTTTTGACAACTGATTTATAAGGTGTATGAATACATAAAAACTACGAAGGAGGCGAGGCGGATGGAAGGTGTTGTTGTAGCAAAATTCGGGGGAAGCTCACTGGCTGATAGCCAGCAGTTCAGAAAGGTGAAGGGAATAGTCACGGAAAACCCTGACAGGAGGATCATAGTCCCATCAGCACCAGGCAAGAGGCATGGAAAGGACCACAAGGTCACGGATCTCTTGTACATGTGCCATCAGCTCTCCTCACACAACCTGCATTTTGACGAGGTGTTCCAGCTAATCCGGGACAGGTACGAAGGCATATGCAAAGACCTTGACCTTGAGACCCCCATTGGTCAAATACTGGATCAGGTAAGGGAGGACATATCCAAGGGAGCCTCCAGGGACTACTGTGCCAGCAGGGGGGAATACATCAACGGTAGGATACTTGCGGATTATCTGGAGTCGGACTTTGTTGATGCTGCAGAGATCATAAGGTTTGACAGGAGGGGAGCCTTTGATGAGGCAGAGACCAAAAGACTTGTCAAGGAAAGACTGTCAGATGTTCAAAGGACGGTAGTACCTGGATTTTACGGGGCGGACGGTGATGGAAACATCGTCACCTTTTCAAGGGGAGGATCGGATGTTACAGGATCCATACTTGCAGATGGGATTGGAGCCAAGCTGTATGAAAACTGGACTGACGTTTCAGGCTTTTTAAAGGCTGACCCCAAGATTGTAAGGGACCCACTTCCCATTAGGGAGGTAACCTACAAGGAGCTGAGGGAGCTATCCTACATGGGGGCACCTGTACTTCACGAGGAGGCAATATTCCCTGTAAGGAAGGAGGGAATACCCATACAGATAAGAAACACAAACAGGCCTGAAGATCCGGGAACCCTTATTGTAAACGACAACTGGTCAGAACCAAGTCCTGGAATAATAACAGGCCTTGCAGGAAAGAAGGACTTCACCGTAATCTCAGTGGAAAAGACCCAGATGACCGGGGAGAAGGGATTTTTAAGAAAGCTTGTATCAGTGTTTGAGGCCAATGATGTTACCATTGAGCACATGCCCTCAAGCATAGACTCAATATCGGTGATCGTTTCAGACAAGGAACTGAATGGAAAGCTTTCAAAGCTTATGGAAGAGATAAGGATATACTGCAATCCTGATAATATAGCCGCCTATTCCAAGATGGCCCTATTGGCTGTTGTGGGAAGGGGGATGATAAACACCAAGGGTGTTTCATCAAGGGTATTCACTGCCCTCTTCAAGGACGATATAAACATCAGGATGATTTCACAGGGCTCAAGCGAGCTGAACATCCTTATAGGAATTGAGAATGACGACTTTGAAAAGTCTGTTAGAGCAATATACAATGCATTCAACGAAAGGGAGGGAAAATAGATGAGAAAATTCAATGTTGCGGTGGTAGGAGCTACGGGTCTTGTTGGCAGGACCATATTAGAGGTTCTTCAGGAGGAGGATTTTCCCATCGAAAACCTCTATCCCATGGCATCGGAAAGGTCTGAGGGAGACCTGATCCAGTTCAAGGACAGGGAATACAAGGTGATCAAGGTATCGGAGGAGGCTTTCGACAATGAAATAGACATTGCATTCTTTTCAGCGGGAGGTGCAGTAAGTGAAAGGTACGCCCCTGTGGCGGCAGAGAAGGGAATCCAGGTGGTGGACAACAGCTCAGTCTTCAGGATGAATCCGGAGGTTCCCCTGGTTGTTCCGGAGGTCAACCCAGAGGACATAATGAAATCCAAGGGAATAATCGCCAATCCAAACTGCTCCACAATCCAGTGCATGCTTCCCCTTAAGGCATTGCAGGATGCATACGGAATTGAAAGGGTTGTCTATTCCACCTACCAGAGTGTATCAGGTTCCGGGACCAGGGGTCTAAGGGACCTGGACGAGGGATTGGAAGAATTCTACCCTCATCCAATAAAGGGTAATGTTCTGCCACACATAGATGTATTTCTTGACAATGGCTATACCAAGGAAGAGATGAAAATGATAGATGAGACAAGAAAGATTCTCCACGATGATGATATGAGGGTAACCGCAACAGCCGTAAGGGTTCCTGTAAGGTTTGCCCACAGTGTTTCGGCAAATGTCCAGCTTTCAGGTAAGTTTGACCTGAATGCTGTCAAGAAGATGCTGGGAGACTATCCCGGGATTATCCTCAAGGACGATCCAGGCAAGGGTGAATATCCAATACCACAGGATGCAGAGGGAAAAAATGAGGTTTATGTAGGTAGGATAAGAAGGGACTTCAGCCAGGACAATACCTTGAATCTTTGGATTGTGGCCGACAACATAAGGAAGGGAGCAGCCACAAATGCGGTTCAGATCGGAAAGCTGCTTGTTGAGAAGTGGGAGGAAATGAAATGCTAAACATAGGACTACTTGGATTTGGAACTGTGGGTCAGGGGGTTTACAGGATCCTCCAGGAAAAGGGGGAGGACCTTAAGGCACTCCTTGGAAGTGAAATAGAAGTCAAGAGCATACTTGTACGTGACCTTTACAAGGAGCGGGACACAGAGGTGCCCCTGAGCAAGCTGACCCTCAATCCTGAGGATATTGTGTCGGATGATAGTATTGACATAATTATAGAGGTCACAGGTGATGTGGACCTAAGCTACAGAATCATAAGCAAGGCCTTTGAAAGAGGCAAGCATGTTGTGACAGCAAACAAGGCGGTTGTATCGGCATATTTCGAGGAGCTTTCACATCTGGCAGAGGAGCATGGGGTCTTTTTCCTCTATGAGGCAAGTGTGGCTGGTGGGATCCCTGTTCTTAAGCCTTTGAAAGACCAGATAAGACTAAACGGAATTAGCAGAATCCAGGGGATACTCAACGGAACCTGCAACTATATCCTTTCAAGGATGACAGATGAGGGACTGGCATATGATGAGGTCCTGAAAGAGGCCCAGAGGCTTGGCTATGCTGAGGCTGACCCATCCTCAGATGTTGAGGGAATCGATACAATGAGAAAGCTGAGGATAATGTCCACAATTGCCCTTGGAGCATCCATAACCGAGGATGATATAATCTGCGATGGCATAGACGGAATATCCGACCTTGACATTGAGCTCTTAATGGATAGGGGTATGAAGGTCAAGCTGATTGCAGAAGCCAGAGAAGTGGAGAAGGGCTATCAGGCAATTGTCCAGCCAAAGGCTCTTCCTGTGGGAAGCTATTTTGCAGGAGTGGACGGAGCTTACAATGGTATTTCAATGG
>CAYMHD010000036.1:0-14305 GCA_964390135.1 uncultured Gudongella sp.
TGCTGGCCGCTATGCTGCTGCATCATATCGAATCTATGGCCTGATTGTATGGAGAGCTTGACCCTTGGGCCTGTAACCTCAGATTTGAGAATATGGGTCAGATTATCTCCACTCTCAATCGTTTCAATAACCGTTTCACCGTTGATGGTTCCAATATCACCAGGCTGACCACCTGACATATCAGGATAGAATATTGTCCTGTCCAGAGTTATATGGAATCTGCCTTCCTTTTTTTCCTTTTTGATGATGGAAGCCTCCGTTTCATGCAAATAAGGATTCTCCCAGTAAAGCTTTCTTGTCATAAAAGCACCACCTTCAAATTTGTAATTTTAAATATTTAAAGAGAAAATAACCAGTTCTGTGATATAATTGATTTTATTATATAACAATGAAACACAAATATAAAGTGCTGAGGAGATAATACATGAAGCGACCTGCTTTGATTCCCGCTCTTTTTTTCACCATGGGAATACTTATAGCCTATTATTTCAGTATTTCATCAATTGCTACAATATTCATGTCACTTTTTGTCCTGGCCATTTGCATAGGGTGCGTATATGCTGGCAGGAAAACGGGGAGACTGTTTATGCTACTCCTTTTTCTCTTATCAATACTCTATACGAACTATCGCCACATGTCACTCCTGGAAAAGTATTTCAATCAGGATGTTCAAATTCTTGGCACGGTACATAGGGAGTACAGAAGGGAAGGCTACAATACCTACGACATAGTAACAGATAAAGTGAATGGTCAGGTGCTTAGGGAAAAGATACGGACAAATTTGTATGATGGGGCCTCAATGTCTCCTGGTACAAGGATAATTTTTGATGGCCAATTGTATCAGCCCATGGAAAATACAAATCCAATGCTGTTTAACCATAAACAATACCTGCTGACAAAAAATATAAATTACTTGCTGCGAACAGAAGAGCATTCCATACGAATCATAAATGGCACAATTGAGCTTGGTTATGAAATGCAGAATTCCTTTAGGGGCAGATTGGACAAGATATATGACAATGGATTGTCCAGAGACAATGCTGGCTTTATGAAGGCCCTACTAACAGGGGAGAAAGACTCATTGCAGCAGGAGGAGTATGGGCTCTACAAAGAGCTGGGGATAGCACACATATTGGCCATTTCAGGGCTTCATATAGGAATCTTGACTGGTTTTATGCTATTTCTTATGTCCAGGGTAGGCATAAAGAGGAATTTGGCCATCCCAATTGCACTCTTGCTTATCTGGGTATTCACCTATCTGGTTGGATTTCCTGAATCAGCCCTCAGGGCTTCAGTTATGCTGACCTTTGTCTTGATATCCAAAATCCTGCATAGACCATATGATCCAGTGAACATATTGGCTGCTTCTTACATAATTTGTCTTATGATCAACCCCTTCTGGATTTTCAGCATAGGATTCCAGCTATCCTATGGGGCTACACTTTCCCTGGTTGCCTTAGGGCCCTGGATAATTAGTAGGGTGTATCCGGCAAAAGGAAAGATTGCCATGTCAATGGTATCAGTCATTGCAGTCAATATTGGAATATTACCATTACAAAGCTACTATTTCAATCAGCTGCCAATACTGACCTTGCTCTCAAATCTATTGATCGTACCCCTAGCTACGGGAAATCTAATTCTTGGATTCATTACTATTGCAATACCATCATTGACACCAATATTGGATTGGCTGTTGGATATTCAAAGGCTTATGATAGACCTGCTTTCATTTCTTCCAATAGAGGCACTTAGGGTAGCTTCACCCAGTCTTCACAGTATTGTCCTATATTTCTTTATCTTGATTGTGGCAATAAGGTGTCGGGATATTTCATACCTTGATACGAGGCTGAGAAGGGTGGTTGTGGTATATCTCCTGTTTGTTTCTGCAATAGGTATGGTGAAGAGCCTTGAAGCTCCCAATACTGAAATCCACTTCATAGATGTGGGGCAGGGAGATTCAGCCCTTATAAGGGTCGAGGGCAGGGACTATCTGATTGACACTGGTGGGTCCATATTCGGGAGCTATGATCCAGGCGAATCAATAACTCTACCATATCTTCAGAAGCATGGTGTTAAAAGACTTGATGGTGTTTTCATAAGTCACTTCCATGAGGATCATTACAAGGGACTGTTACCGATAATTGATGATTTGGAGATTGACGCACTGTACATAAACAATACCATACCTGATATGGACTTGAAGCTTGCACTTAAAAGGGAAAAGGTACCTGTGTTTGTGGTGAAGGAAGGAAGTGGCATCAACCTGTCTGACGACAGCAGCATTGAATGCATATTTTCATCAGGTGGGTCCTATATCAATGAAAACAACAATTCACTGGTTCTTCTCTTGAAAAGCAAAGGTAGGAGTGCGCTTTTTACAGGTGATATTGAGTGGGAGGTTGAAGAAAGGATCCAAGGGCATGATGTTGACATATTGAAGGTTGCACATCATGGAAGCAGCACTTCATCATCTGAGAAGCACATCATGGGATTGATGCCTGAAATAAGTGTCATTTCAGCTGGAAGAGACAATCCCTATGGACATCCTCATGATTCAGTACTGGAAACCCTTCACAAATTTGGATCCCAGGTGTACCGTACCGATGAAGTGGGGCAGATCCAGGTGGTTATAGGTGATGAAGGCCTTGAGGTGCTTCCTTACCATGGCCCTTTATACCAAGCTGATCCCATTGTATTCTTGAATAATCATGGCTATCGGTTGAGCTGGATGTTCGTTTATTGTATACTATCCTATATATTAGTATTAACCTACATAAAAATGGAGGACAATCATTATGAAATACACTGAATTCCAAGATTCAATCAGGAATGGGAACATAAATCCAACATATGTATTCACAGGAGAGGAAACCTATCTTCTTGATAGAGCCCTGGAACACATGATTGGATTATTCATGACTCCTGAAGGGCGAACCATAAATTTGGAAAACCTGGATGGAAGGACCTCAGGCTTGGATGATCTGAAGGCCAGCTGCGAAACGCTACCATTCACGGCGGCAAGGCGTGTAACAGTTTTACGGGGTGCTGAAGCCTTGCTTGACAAGGAATCAGTATCGGAGGAGCTGCTGAAGTATGTAAAAAGCCTTGGAGACCATCAGGTGCTACTTATTAATGACAGGGATGGGAAGATCAAAAAGAATTCAAAGCTCTACAGATATCTAAACAAGGCTGGTTCTACAGTGGTGTTTGAGAAGCTAAAGGGTAAGGAGCTCATGGATTGGGTTCAAGGGAAATTGACTGAAGGAGGCAAAAGCATTTCATATGCTGATTTGAATTATTTCATACAGCAAAGCAGCTATAACAGCAGAAACATCAGCACCACCCTTTATGATCTGGACAATGAGATCAAGAAGCTATCTGATTTTGCCTCAGGCAAAAACATTGATCGTACAACACTGGACCAGGTCCTGATAAAACCCTTGGACAAGAATATTTTCGATTTTTTGGGGGCTGTTGGAAATAATGATACCGATAGGGCAATGGAGGTCTTCAACGAAATTTACCTTATGAATGAACCGATACCTCGAATCCTATACATGATAAGCAGGCAATTCAGGCTGCTGCTGGGATATGTAACCTATAGGGCAAAGGGTTATGGCGCAGGAGAAATACAGGAGAAATTGAGAATAAAGCCATATGAGTTCGGGAAAATTGCTGCTCAGGGAAATGGTATGGATCAGTACCGACTGAGGGATGTTCTGGAGGAAATTCTCCAAACTGACAGGAACATCAAGACAAGCTCCTCTGACCAGAGGCTAGAAATGGAAATGCTCATAGTAAAGCTGACAGCCGGTGGAAAGGTGTTAAAAAATTAATACAAAAAAGAAAAAAACTTCGGTTTGGCCGAAGTTTTTGTTACATTGCTTTATTAAGTGCCTTAGTCAGACGACTAACTTTTCTGGCAGCAGCATTCATATGAACTACATTTTTGTGAGCTGCTCTCTTAAGCTTCTTATCAATGACCTTCAACAATGCTCTCGCCTCGTCGAAATTTTCGTTGGCTACAGCACTCTCGAATTTCTTAATATATGTCTTAATTTCAGTTTTCTTACTCTTATTCAAGGCAGTTTTTTTAGCGGTTACAAGAATTCTTTTTTCAGCTGATTTTATATTTGCCACGATTTCACCTCCTCTAATCTAACAAAGGATATTGTACCATGCCATAAATCAAATTGCAAGAGAAAAATCACTATATGTACTGGTATTTATGACTTCCCTGTAGTATTATTATTCTACTTGCCATTGATTTAAGGCTTATTAATGGTATAATATTCTTGGACATAAATCAAGTACTTTTAAAAAAATGTAGCAAAACCAGGAGGAACTGCAATGACTGAAGATACCGATAAGAAGAAAGAAAAAAGCGAGGCAATGGAGTGGGTCAAAAGCATAGTGGCCGCAATTGCCATAGCCCTAATAATAAAAACCTTTGTGTTCAATACAACCTATGTTCTAGGGAACTCCATGTATCCTACCCTGCATGAGCAGGATAGGTTGTTTGCCCTTAAGGTTCCACTCTATTTCCATGGTCCTGAGAGAGGGGACGTAATAGTCCTTGAAGCGCCGGATAGCCCTGGAAAGGATTATATAAAAAGGGTTATAGGAATATCAGGTGACAAGATTGAAATAAGCGAAGGCAAGGTATATGTGAATGATATTCTTCTGATTGAGGAGTATCTTACGGGAGAACAATACACCCATACCTACCAGGAAAACATATGGATTGTCCCAGAGGGAGACCTCTTTGTATTGGGGGATAATCGGGCAGAGGGTGCAAGCAAGGACAGCAGATACTTTGGAACCATATCCCTGGACAAGGTCAAGGGAATAACACAATTCAGATACTATCCAATCGATGATAGATTCGGTAGGATAGAGTAGCCTCCATTGTGGAGGCTCTATGGGAAACTAGACACTAGGAGGAAGAGCATGCATATAAAACAGGAAAACATAAGGAATTTTTCCATAATTGCTCACATCGATCACGGCAAATCAACTCTTGCCGATAGACTCATTGAGATGACCGGGATGCTGACATCAAGGGAAATGCAGGAGCAGGTATTGGATAAGATGGACCTTGAGAGAGAAAGGGGCATCACAATCAAGCTTAAGGCAGTGAGGCTAGTCTACAAGGCCAGAGATGGGCAGGAGTACGTTTTCAATCTAATTGATACTCCAGGTCATGTTGACTTCAACTACGAGGTCTCACGGTCGCTGGCGGCCTGTGAAGGGGCTGTTCTGGTGGTGGATGCCACCCAGGGAGTTGAGGCTCAGACCTTGGCCAATGTGTACCTAGCCATTGACCAGGATCTGGAAATATTGCCTGTAATTAACAAAATTGACCTACCAAGCGCCAGACCTGAAGAGATAAAGGATGAAATAGAGGATATCATAGGGATTGAAAGCCACGATGCTCCACTTATATCTGCAAAGGATGGTTTGAATGTTGAACAGGTCCTTGAAGAGATAGTAAGGAAGGTTCCGGCACCTAAGGGTGACCCAAAGGCACCCTTGAAGGCATTGATATTTGATTCCTACTATGATAGCTACAAGGGTGTCACCTGCTACATAAGAGTTTTTGAAGGCCATGTAAAACCCGGGATGATGGTGAAGATGATGGCAACAGGCAAAAGCTTTGAGGTCACTGAGGTTGGAATCAACACATCCAAGCATATACCTCTGGACAGCCTGAGTGCTGGTGAGGTCGGATATCTGACTGCAAGCATAAAGAATGTCAAGGAAGCAAGGGTAGGTGATACAATAACAGATACCAAGCATCCAACAGCAGAACCTCTACCAGGCTATAAAAAGGTAATACCAATGGTATACTGTGGAATTTATCCTGCAGAGGGAGAGGATTTCAACACCGTGAGGGATGCTCTTGAAAAGCTTCAGGTTAATGATGCTGCCCTGGTATTTGAGCCTGAGACATCAGTTGCCCTTGGATTTGGATTCAGATGTGGCTTTCTGGGTCTTTTGCATATGGAAATAATTCAGGAAAGACTGGAAAGGGAATTTGACCTTAACATAATAACAACAGCGCCCAGTGTAATCTACCGTGTTACAAAAACAAACGGAGAGGTGATGGAGATACAGAACCCATCAAATCTTCCCGCACCTGCAGAGATTGACTTTATGGAGGAGCCCATCGTTTCGGCAAACATAATGACGCCTACTGAATATGTTGGAGCTATCATGGAGCTGTGCCAGAACAAGAGGGGAACCTTCAAGAACATGGAGTACCTTGAGGAAACCCGAGTTGTGCTCCACTATGACCTTCCCCTTAATGAGGTCATCTACGATTTCTTTGATGCCCTTAAATCAAAGACAAGAGGTTATGCATCATTTGACTATGAGCTTAAGGGGTATCAGCAAAGCGAGCTGGTGAAGATGGATATACTTATAAATTCCGAGCTTGTGGATGCCTTCTCTTTGATTGTTCATGAGGAAAAGGCATATGAAAGAGGAAGAACAATCGCAGAAAGATTGGTGGATGTCATACCGAGACATCAGTTTGCGGTACCAATCCAGGCTGCAATCGGCAGCAAGATCATTGCCAGGGAGACCATAAGGGCCTTGAGAAAGGATGTACTAGCAAAGTGCTATGGAGGAGACATCTCAAGAAAGAGAAAGCTTCTTGAGAAACAGAAGGAAGGTAAGAAGAGGATGAGACAGATTGGATCCGTGGAGGTTCCACAGGAGGCTTTTCTTACTGTACTGAAATACGATGAAAAATAATTGATTATAAAGGAAAAGTCACAATGGCTTTTCCTTTATTCAAGTTGAAATGCCAGGAGGAAATCATGGAAAAGGCTGGTTTGTATATTCACATACCATTTTGCGAAAGAAAATGTTATTATTGTGACTTCACATCTGTTCCCGGGAACAAGGATATCATGGACAGGTACGAGGAATATCTCATTAGGGAAATCCTATTGGCCTCATCCATTTATGGGAGCCTAAACATTGGGACTGTATTCATCGGAGGAGGTACCCCATCTGTAATTCATGAAAATAGTATAGGAAGAATTATGAATACTATCAGAGGGTGTTTCACCCTTGATTCTGATGCAGAAGTCACAATAGAGATAAACCCTGGAACCCTTACAGTTGACAAGGCAAAAAGCTACAGGGAATCAGGAATCAACAGAGCCAGCGTGGGGATTCAGTCAATGGATGATGGAATTCTAAAGAGAATTGGAAGAATCCATAACGAGCTGCAGGTGAAAGATACAGTTAAGAGTCTCAGACTGGCAGGCTTTGAAAATATCAACGGAGACCTTATGTTCGGACTTCCTCACCAGTCATTGAAGGACTTTATGGAGACACTTGAAAAGACCATGCTCCTGGATTTGGAACACATATCCATGTATGGACTTATCCTGGAGGAGGATACGCTTCTCTATAACTGGTACAACAGGGGACTTGTGACCATGCCAACTGAAGATGAGGAAAGGGACATGTACCATACGGGGATTGATTTTTTAGAGAGTAAAGGCTTTAGACAATATGAGATTTCAAATCTTTCCAGGGAGGGCTTTGAATGCAGGCACAATTTGGGATATTGGAGATTGAATCCCTATATTGGACTGGGTCTGTCTAGCCACTCATCAATGGGCGGAAAGAGACATTGGAATTATTCAAGCTTTGGCAAGTATTTCAAAAAGCTGGATGATGGAGATCTTCCCATAGAGGGTGAGGAGATCATTACCAATGACCTGCTTGAGGCAGAATACCTTATTCTAGGGATCAGATTAAAGGAGGGGATATCCATAGAGGATTATGAGAAAAGATTTAAGCCTTCATTTATGGACAAATATGGAGAAGTTATCCATAAACATGAGATTTCGGGTTTGATTGAGTTCATCGATGGGAGAATAAAACTAACCCGAAAAGGTATGGATCTAAGTAATCAGGTGGAGATTGATTTTCTTCCTTAAAGGTCAAAAAGTATTGACAAATACCTGTAAGGAGGGTAATTTATATATAGGATTAGCACTCGGCGATGTTGAGTGCTAACAATCATCCAGGAGAATTTAGAGGTGATACTATGTTGGATGAAAGAAAAATGAGAGTTTTATACGCTATAATTGACAGCTATATATCTACAGCAGAACCAATCGGTTCAAGAACAATTTCCAAGGCCTATGACCTTGGAGTCAGCTCTGCCACAATAAGAAATGAGATGTCAGACCTTGAGGAATTGGGTTATTTGAACAAAACACATACATCTTCCGGAAGAGTGCCATCAGACAAGGCATACAGACTTTATGTGGACAGCTTCATCAAGCTGGACAAGGACTCAATAAACAAAAAACAAAAGATAGAGATAAAAAGTGCACTTGAAAGAGAAAGCAAGGAGCTTGACCAGCTTATTCAGAATTCAGCCAGATTGCTTTCCCAGATTACAAGCTATACAGCTTTGGCCTTGTCACCACAGATAAAGGAAACAAGGATTAAGTATGTCCAATTGCTGCCAATAGATGATTATCAGGTGCTGCTGATACTGGTTAATGAAAATGGCTTGGTAAAGAATGCCGTTTTCAAGACAGAGCAGTCCATCCCGGAAAATCAGCTTGTGGCAATTACCAATATGCTCAACGAGAGGCTCAAAAACAAATCATTCAATCAATTGAACAATGAATCAATGAAGGATATGTTCAACCAGTTCTATAGATACAAGAATGAAATTGAAAGACTTATGCCTATAATTAACAAGTCCGTTGAAAGCATGGAGGATATAGACCTCTATGCAGATGGAATAGGCAGACTTTTGAATTTTCCTGAATATAAGGATATTGACAAGGTCAAGTCAATAATGTCCTTTATTGAGGACAAGGATCAGCTTTTGAATATCCTGCTTATGGATTCGATATCAAGGGATATACACATAAGCATAGGTCAGGAAAATATATATGCTCCCCTTAAGGATTGCAGCATTATAACAGCAACCTACAAGCTGGAGGGTGAAACCGTTGGTAAAATTGGAATCATCGGTCCAACCAGAATGGATTACCTGCGGCTTATAAAAATCTTGAAAATTTTCTCGGATAATATTTCCGAGATTATTAATAACTACAATGGAAGTGTTAAGAGGTGATTGTAAATGACAAAAGATGACAAAAATATCAGGGAGGATGAACAGGACCTGCTGGAGAAAGAATCCACTGGGACAGAAATTCCTCAGGAGGAAGAGGAGGATGATCCCATTTTTAAATCTAAGGCAATCCTGGAAAAGAAAGAAAATGAAATCATTGATCTGAACAACAAGCTGACCAGATTGCAGGCTGATTTTCAGAATTTCAAGCGTAGAACTGAGAAAGACAGGGAAAATTCAATAACCTATGGTATTGAAGCAATAATTCTGGACCTTCTTCCTGTAATTGACAATTTTCAGCGGGCAATTGCAGCTCAGGATGAAAAGGAGGACAGCTTCTATAAGGGAATCTCAATGATTGAGAAACAGTTTATAGATGTACTGGAAAGAAATTCAGTCAAGGAAATTGAAGCCTTGGGAAATGAATTTGACCCCAATCTACACCATGCCGTATCAGCAGTTGAAAGTGAAGAGGAACAGGGCACGGTAATCGAGGTTTTACAGAAGGGTTATCTGCTAAAGGATAAAGTTATCAGACCAAGCATGGTCGTTGTAGCAAAATAATTTAAGGAGGAATATATAATGAGTAAGATTATTGGAATTGACCTGGGTACTACAAACTCAGCAGTCGCCGTCATGGAGGGTGGAGAAGCTGTAATAATACCTAATGTGGAAGGTAACAGAACGACACCTTCAGTTGTGGCTTTCACAAAGGATGGGGAAAGACTTGTTGGAGAAACTGCAAAAAGACAGGCAATAACAAACCCAGAAAGAACAATTTTGTCAATCAAGAGACACATGGGAAGCGACCACAAGGAAGAGGTGGATGGCAAATCCTACAGCCCGGAAGAAATTTCTGCAATGATTCTACAAAAGATTAAGGCTGATGCTGAAAGCTACCTGGGAGAAACAGTTACTGATGCTGTTATCACAGTACCTGCATATTTTACAGATAGCCAAAGACAGGCAACAAAGGATGCAGGAAAGATAGCAGGACTTAATGTTAAGAGGATAATAAATGAACCAACTGCGGCTGCCTTGTCCTATGGTTTGGACAAGGAGCAGGGACAGCATAAGATAATGGTATTTGACTTGGGTGGTGGAACCTTTGATGTTTCCATTCTTGAACTTGGAGATGGAGTATTCGAGGTACTTGCCACAAGGGGAAACAATCACCTTGGTGGAGACGATTTTGACAATAAGCTGATCGACTATATAGCAGAGCAATTCAAGAGGGAAAATGGAGTCGACCTGAAATCAGATAAGATGGCTCTTCAAAGATTGAAGGAAGCTTCAGAGAAGGCCAAGAAAGAGCTTTCAACAACCAAGTCAACAAACATCAACCTTCCATTCATAACTGCAACAGCTTCAGGACCTCTACACTTGAATATGGATATTACAAGAGCCAAATTTGATGAGCTTACATCCGGTCTTGTTGATATGACCATAGAGCCTGTCAAGGCAGCTCTTAAGGATGCTGGACTTGGTTCTTCAGACATTGAGAAGGTATTGCTTGTTGGTGGATCAACCAGAATACCTGCAGTTCAGGATGCCGTTAAGAAGCTTATTGGCAAGGATCCTCAGAAGGACATCAACCCGGATGAAAGTGTTGCTCTGGGAGCTGCAATTCAGGGAGGCGTACTAAGTGGAGAGGTCAAGGACCTTCTACTTCTTGATGTTACACCATTATCATTGGGAATCGAGACTCTTGGAGGAGTTACAACCAAGCTTATAGAAAGAAACACAACCATACCAACCAAGAAATCACAGGTGTTTACAACTGCATCTGACAGCCAGACATCAGTGGATATACATGTTCTTCAGGGTGAGCGTCAAATGGCAAGTGACAACGTAACGCTGGGTAGATTCCAGTTGACCGGTATACCACCAGCACCAAGAGGAGTACCACAGATTGAGGTCACATTTGACATAGATGCCAACGGTATCGTAAATGTCAGTGCAAAGGACCTTGGAACTGGCAAGGAGCAGAAGATAACCATAACAGCCTCTACAAAGCTCAGTGAAGATGAGATAAATGAGAAGGTTAAGGAAGCGGAAAGATTCGCTGAGGAAGACAAGCTGAAGAAGGAAAAGATAGAGGTAAGAAACAACGGAGATTCAATAGTATATCAAACTGAAAAAACCTTGAAGGACCTGGAGGGCAAGATTGAGGCTGATGAAAAGGCCAAGGTTGAAGAAAAGCTTGAGGCTCTTAAGAAGGCGCTTGAGGGTGATGACATTGAGGATATCAAGACAAAGACAGAAGAACTGACAAACGAGTTCCACGCTATTTCCCAAAAATTGTATGAAACAGCTCAGAGTCAGGGAGGAGAGCAGCAAGAGGCTCCACAGGATGACGATGTTGTCGATGCTGACTACGAAGTGGTTGACGAAGACTAAATTATGAAATAGTATATTGTGGGAGTCATTGATGACTTTTCAAAAATCAAAGCTAAACCAGACGGTTTAGCTTTGATTAATGATTTTTAATGGAAGTTGGTGTATGGCAGTGAGGGATTTTTACGAAATACTTGAAATATCAAAAGATGCAACACAGGATGACATAAAAAGGGCCTACAGAAAATTAGCAAAAAAGTACCATCCAGACTTGAATCCAAATGATGCTGAAGCTGAGCAGAACTTTAAGGAAGTAAATGCAGCCTATGAAATTCTCAGCGACCAGGAAAAGAGATCTCGTTATGATAGGTTTGGGCATGCGGGCATAGATCCACAGGCTGGAGCAGGAGACTTTGGAGGTTTTGGAGACATATTCGATGACCTCTTTGATGTTTTCGGCGGATTCGGTGGAAGAAGTACAGGTCGAAGAAGATCTGGCCCTGCAAGGGGAGCTGATATACAGCAAAGTGTAACATTGGAGTTCAAGGAAGCCGTTTTCGGGGTTGAGAAAGAGGTTCAGGTGAGGAGATACGAAGCCTGCGGTACATGTGAGGGTACAGGTGCTAAGCCTGGGACTGACAAGAAAACCTGTTCAAAGTGCCATGGCTCCGGAGAGGTTAGATATACTCAACAGACTCCATTTGGACAGTTTGTTCAGGTTGGGGTGTGTGACCAATGTAACGGCACCGGTGAAATTTTTGAAGAAAAGTGTGATGTCTGCGATGGTAGCGGCAAGGAGATCAAAACCAGAAGGATAAATGTCAATATCCCGGCTGGAGTTGACAATGATTCAGTTATGACTGTTAGAGGTGAGGGACACAGTGGAGAAAAGGGTGGGCCGTCTGGAGACCTTTATCTCTATATTTCCGTCAAGGAAGACTCTGTATTCACAAGACGGGGTACAAACCTCTATGTTACGGTTCCAATAACATTTGCCCAGGCGACCTTGGGTTCGGAAATAGAGATACCGACTCTGGAGGGGACTGAACGCTATACAATACCAGCTGCAACTCCTTCAGGAAGCAGGTTCAAGCTAAGAAACAAGGGAGTGGCAAATGTTAGAGGCCTAGGCAAGGGTGACTTGATCTTCACTGTTGAGGTAATAATACCAAAGGACCTTACAGACAGGCAGAGAGAGCTTCTATTGGAGTATTCAAAGGAAATGGGAGAGAATTATCAGGTTCCTGAAAAGAAAGGTTTTTTCAAAAAGGTTAAGGACGCATTTCAGTAATAGCATGCTACAATCACTATGTCTTAATGCAAGTTGAGGGCAACCATCCTGATGGTTGCTTTTTGCATACTGGAAAAGTGTAGATTTTTAGGGTATAATATGTTGAATAATAGATAAGGATGTGATCCGATGAACTGGCTTGAGGTTATAATTAAGACTAAACCGGAAAATGAGGACCTGGTAAGCAGTATTCTATATGATAATGGTGCTACGGGCTTGACAATCGAGGATCCCAATGACATAGTGGAGCTTGACAAGGCTAAGGGTGCATGGGATTTCATCGAGCCGGAGCTTCTGGATAACAAGGAGGAAGGCATTATTATAAAGGCATACTACTCAGAGGCCGAGGACCTTGAGGCCATCCTGGATGCAATAACGGAAAAGATACGTAGGCATGGCTTGGGGGAAATCCTGACGAGCAAGGTAGATGAAAGTGATTGGGCTGAAAATTGGAAGATTCATTACAAGACAACCAAGGTAGGAGATAATATAGTCATAAAGCCTTCATGGGAGGAATATGAACCGGCTAATGAAGATATAGTCATAGAGCTTGATCCTGGAATGGCCTTTGGAACCGGATCCCATGAAACCACCGTTATGTGTGCAAAGGCACTTGAGAGAAATGTAACCCCTACCTCAACAGTGTTTGATGTAGGCTGTGGTAGCGGAATACTGGGAATAATAGCTGCAAAGTTGGGTGCTGGAAGGGTACTGGCAATAGATTTGGATCCAATGTGCGTTAAGGTAACCAAGGAAAATGCTGTTATAAACCAGGTGGATGAAACAATACAGGTGGAGGAAGGGAACCTTCTCCACATGGTTGAAGAGAAGGCTGATGTCATTGTCGCCAATATAATTGCTGAGATCATTGTTGACCTGGTACCTGGCCTAAGGAAGCATCTTAAGGCGAATGGTGTTTTCATAGCTTCAGGAATCATTGAGAGTAAGCTGGAGAGGGTTAAGGAAGCCCTGCTTGGGAATGGGTATGAAATTATGGATGTTGAGGTCATGAATGGCTGGGCTGCCATTACCTCAAAGATGGTGATCTGATGCATAGGTTTTTTACCGAGAATAAAATTGATGATGAAGGTAATATAGAAATACAAGGTCCAGATGTCAAGCATGCAAGAGATGCTCTGAGAATGGTATCAGGTGACAGGCTGGAGGTTGTTGTTGGAGGGAAGGCATACCTCTGTACCATAAAGGATATAACAAAGAATCTCATGGTTTCAGAAGTGATCAAGCCTTTGGAGAGAGGTCATGAGTCCTCAATCAGGATCAACCTGTTTCAGGGTCTTCCCAAGAGCTCAAAGATGGAGACCATTCTACAGAAGGCCACAGAGCTGGGTGTAAATTCCTTCTATCCCTTGATTACCGCCAGAACGGTCGTAAGATTGAAGGATGACAAGAAGCAGGATAAGAAGCTTGAGAGATGGGAATCCGTTGTCCAGGAGGCTGCAAAGCAGTCGAAACGGGACTTGATTCCAAGGGTCCATCAAGTGGTGGATATGGATCAAATTGGTGAGTTTCTTAAGGAAGGCTTGACACTAGTTCCCTAT
>CAYMHD010000037.1:0-14229 GCA_964390135.1 uncultured Gudongella sp.
GAGGACACAGTTATTGAGGAGATAAATAATATCAATGATGCAGAGATAGTTGAATATGACACACTAGGGGAAGCACTGGATAGTTTGTTGAATGGAGATGTCGATGCATTAGTGGGTAATACCCTCACTGTTAATTATCTCTGCAAGGAGAAGAATTCGATTGAGCTTGTGAAAATAGTTGGAGATGCAATTAATGAGCAAAAATACTCTATTGCAGTACATAAGACAAACACTCCACTTATGGTGAATCTGAATGAAGGAATAAAGGAAATACAGGAAAACGGAATGTATGACTCACTGTACAGAAAATGGTTTGGGACACCAATCAAGAACACCAAGACAAACTACGAGTTTTTGTGGAAGATGACTTTGGGAATTTTAGGAGCTTTTGTCACATTGGTTTTTATAATAAAAAGCGCTAACAAAAAGCTAAAGGAGATAATCGATACTAAAACGGAGGAACAAAAGACTCTTATGTATGAACTTAGGCACTATGATAAGCTTCAATTCATGAACCAGATTATAGCTTCAATAGCTCATGAGATAAGAAATCCTTTGACTTCCATAAAGATTTATACTGACCAGATAAAGGACAAGCTTGATAACAGGGAGTTTTTGCTTGCAGCTTCGGAGGATATCCCTGTTGAAATAAATAGAATAGATGGTTTAATTAAGGAATTTATGGAGTACGCATCACCCAGGAGGCCAGTATCAGCATATATTAGTCTACATGACGAGGTGATGAACTCCATCAAGTTGGTCAAGTTTCATATCAATGAAATAAAGATCGATGTTGATATTGATAAATCCCTCTATGTGGTATTTGATTTGAGCCAATTCAAACAGATAATCATAAACATACTTTTAAACAGCAATGATGCAGTCAAGGATATTGACGATCCTTACATTGAAATATCTGCACAAGAGCATGGCAGTGAAGTTGAATTGGTGTTTAGGGACAACGGATACGGCATGGGCAAGGATGATTTGCAATATATTTTCGAGCCCTTTTACACCACAAAGGAATATGGAAATGGTGTTGGGATGTTTGTCGTAAAACAGATTATTGATGATAATGGTGGCAGCATAGTTGCCGAAAGCGAAGGGGAAAATAAGGGTATGTGCATTACACTGAAGCTGGGAAGAGGTGAAAAGGTTGAGTAACAAGCTATTGATTATTGACGATGAGCCAAAAATACTTAGGTCTCTTAAGTTTCTTTTGGAAGATGAGTTCAAGGTGTATACAAGTGAAAATTCAAGTGATGCATTGGATATTTTCAGAAGGGAAGAAATTAGACTTGTTCTTCTGGATTTAAGACTTAAGGAGGTAAGTGGAATAGACTTAATGAGGCAACTGCTTGAGATTGAGTCAAAGGCCATTATAATAATAATGACCGCATACTCAACCCTTGATAACTCGATCAAGGCAATCAAGTCTGGAGCTTACTACTTTATTACCAAGCCCATTGATAATGAGCAGTTAAAGCTATTGCTAAACACTGCAAATGAGAAATTGGATATGGCAAATAAGATCATGAGTTTACAGGGCCATTTAAGGAAGGATATAATTGGAAATTCACCTAGAATAAGGGAAATAAATGAAGTGATTAATAGGGTCAAGGATACAAATGCAACAATACTAATCACGGGGGAGAGTGGAACTGGAAAGGAGCTGATTGCTCAGAAAATACATGGTACTAGCAATAGGTCAGATAAGCCCTATGTAGCCATAAACTGTGCTGCAATGCCTGGAGAGCTTTTAGAGAGCGAACTGTTTGGCTACAAGAAAGGTTCCTTCACAGGTGCTCAGAAGGATGAAATAGGAGTTATAAGGAGAGCGGACAGAGGAACCTTGATCCTGGATGAAATTGGAGAAATGGATTTGAGGCTACAATCAAAACTCCTGAGGTTTCTACAGGACAAAGAAGTAAGACCAATCGGTGATGCCACGAGCTATAAGGTTGACGTAAGAATTATCTGCATAACCAACAGAAATCTTAGAGAAGAAGTTGAAAAAGGCAATTTTAGGGAGGATCTCTACTATAGGATCAATGTAATCAATATTGTTACACCACTTCTTAGAGAGAGGATTGATGATTTACAATATCTTGTACCACATTTTATTGACAAGTATAGAATTTCCTTTGATAAGAACGTTGAAGGTATAACTGACGAAGCATACTCCATACTCACAAAATATGAATTTCAAGGCAATATTAGGGAGCTTGAGAACATAATACAGAGGGCTGTACTTTTAAGCACATCAAACTTAATTGATGCTGACTCACTGCATTTAAGTCCTCAGAGGGTCACACATACTAAAGATCAAGAATCTGATAAATTTGTGAAGATATTTAATGGTGATAGTATGAAGGAGATTGAAAGAAAAGTAATTGAATTTGCGCTTAAGAACAATGGAGGCAATAGAAAGTGGACCGCTGAAAGCCTTGGTATTGGTGAGAGAACACTGAGATACAAAATAAAGGAGTACAATTTATAAAATTAGATAACAACCCTGCAAAATCTGCACCCTGCAAATTATGCAGGGTTATTTTATGTCTTTTTTTAAACTATAAATCAAGAGAAATTTTAAAACCTAGTAATAAACACATATTTTTATATTGTTTAATTTGGCATAAGTCTTGCAAATGTATAGATTTGAAATTATTAAATATTTCGTGAACTTTGGTAAGGGAGGGAAAGGTTAGGAAGAATAAGGTAAGCGGATAATTACTTAAAAAACACAAACAAGGAGGATGTCATGAATTTTGAACTAATCGATGGAATTTCAACAATCAATGTCAATTCAGCTGTAACTTTGGCATTTGCTGCATCATTATTGCTTTTAGGTTATTTTGTTAAAAATAAGGTAACTCTTCTGGACAAATATTGTATTCCTGCACCAGTAATCGGGGGATTTATATTTATGTTTATTACTTGGGTAGGTCACCTTACTGGGTCATTTGCATTTAGCTTTGACAACATATTCCAAAATACATTTATGCTTGCCTTCTTTACAACTGTTGGTCTTGGAGCCAGCTACAAGCTTCTTGTAAAGGGAGGAAAACTACTTATTGTTTACTGGCTAATTGCCGGTGTTGTATCAATACTTCAGAATACTTTGGGGATAGGACTTTCCATGGTAGTGAATTTGGAGGCACCATATGCACTTTTGGCAAGTGCCATTTCCATGATAGGCGGTCACGGAGCAGCTCTTTCCTATGGTACTACATTTGGAGAGATGGGTTATGAGGCTGGACCACTTGTTGGAGCTGCTGCAGCGACATTCGGTCTTATATCTGCGGTTCTAATCGGTGGACCACTGGGTAGAAGGTTGATTGTAAAAAACAATCTTACCCCTGATGAAGATTCAATATTTGATGCATCGGTTACTGATATCAACGTTGCTACAGGCGAAAAGCTAAGCTCACTTGATATTATGAAAAATGTATCTGTGATTTTTATATGCATGGCTTTTGGTACAATAATAGCTGGTTGGATAAGTGGCATCATAGGTATGGGTTTCCCTACATATGTAGGCGCTATGTTTGTTGCGGTTATTGTTAGAAACCTGAATGAGAAGATGCATTTTTATAAGTTTGACTTTGGCTTGGTTGATGAAATCGGAAATGTTACCCTTAACATCTACTTGTCACTGGCTCTTATGACATTGAAGCTATGGGAGCTGTCAGGACTGATTGGTGGAGTGTTTATTGTAGTTATGTCACAGGTACTGTTGGTTTCACTTCTGGCATACTTTGTAGTCTTTAGAATCCTTGGTAAGAACTATGATGCAGCTGTTATGTGTGCAGGTCTTTGTGGTCACGGTCTTGGAGCAACTCCTTCAGCGATAGTCAACATGACTGCAGTAAACGAAAAATATGGAATGAGTAGAAAGGCAATGATGATTGTTCCAATAGTAGGAGCTTTTCTGGTGGATGTCATCTACCAACCTCAGACAATATGGTTCATCAAGACATTTGTTGAAAGTCTAGTTTAAAATTTATAGGAGGAGATAATTATGAGAAAATTAATGGAATGTGTACCAAATTTTAGTGAAGGTAGAGATCAAGACGTAGTTGAAAAGATAATAGATGAGGTAAGAAAAATTGAAGGAATAACCATTCTTGATTATTCGTCAGACAAGGATCATAACAGAACTGTTCTTACAATGATCGGTTCACCAGAAAAGATTAAGGAAGCTGCAATAAACACTGCAAAAAAAGCTGCTGAATTAATCGATATGTCCAAGCATGAAGGAGCACACCCCAGAATGGGAGCTACTGATGTAATACCATTTACTCCTGTTTCAAATGTTACAATTGAGGAGTGTAAGGAAGTGGCAAATGAAGTTGCTGCTGAGATTGGTGGTTGGGGAATTCCAGTTTACATGTATGAGGATTCAGCTACAAAACCTGAAAGACAAAACCTTGCCAAGGTAAGAAAAGGCCAATATGAAGGATTCTTTGACAAGATCAAGGAAGAAGAGTGGAAGCCAGATTTCGGGCCTCAGGAAATGAACGAAAAAAGCGGATGTACTGCAGTGGGCGCAAGGGTTCCTCTAGTTGCCTTTAACATCAACCTTGATACTCCAGATGTTGAGATTGCAAATGCAATTGCCAAGAAGGTAAGACACATTGGTGGAGGCTTAAGATTTGTTAAGGGAATTGGTCTTAAGCTTGAGGAGAGAAATCAGACACAGGTATCAATGAATCTTGTAAACTATGAAAAAACATCGGTCTACCAGGCGTTTGAAATGGTAAAGATGGAAGCCAGAAGATATGGTGTTAAGGTAGTAGGTAGTGAGGTTATTGGAACAATTCCAATGAAATCTCTTCTTGATGTAGCAGAGTACTACCTACAGATTGAGAATTTCGGAATTGACCAAATTCTTGAAAAAAGATTGTTGGATGAACAATAGAAGTAATAGGGCTTAACGGCTTGGGGGCTCGCTAAATGCGGGCCTTTTGATTAGATTTAATGATAATAATACATACTATTAGGAGGTTTGGAATGGATTACAAGGATATAATGGAATTAATACTGGATACAGATGATGTTACAGTGGGTGGAGGAAGCGCATCTGCTTTATCAGGTGCCTTGGCTTGTGGATTAATAGGCATGGTATGCAAGCTTTCAACAAAGAAGGATTATGGGATTGCCCCAGAGAAACAATTGGAAATCGCTAAAGAGCTGGAAGAAATAAGAAATGAATTATTGGCGGGTATTGTTGAGGATGCTAATGCCTATGGTGTGATAATAGATGCATACAAGCTGCCAAAGGGAACCGATGAAGAAAAGGAAGCCAGAAAGCAGGCAATTGCAAATGCAGGAATTGTTGGGGCAACAGCTCCAATGAAAAATGCAAAGCTTTGTAGAAGGGTATATGAAATAGGTCTTGAGCTGGACGGGAAAACTAATCCAAATTGCCATTCGGACCTGGTTATTGGCTACGAGCTGGCAAAGGATGGAACCAATGGTTGCGTTATGAACATTGAAGCTAATCTTCCACTAGTAAAGGATGAAGCTAAAATTGAGGAATTCAACAATGCAATAAGGGATCTCAAGGTTGATTAATTGGGTATAGAATAATCAGCTACAGATAAGACTATATTAATAGGACCAAGGTGATCAAAGTGAAAGAAAAGATCATAACTAAAGAAGACTTTAAAACAACAAAATGGGCTGGAGGAGAAACAACCCAGTTGGCCATCTATCCGGAGGATGCAGATTTTGCAGACAGGGATTTTCTATGGAGAATCTCATCGGCAACCTTCACAGGTAGGGAATCAACCTTTTCAGATTTCAGTGGATATCAGAGATACCTTCTTCCACTTGAGGGAGAGCTTTTCGTATCACACAAGGGATTATATTCCAGGGAACTGAAAAAGTATGAGGTTGAATACTTTGATGGTGGATGGGAGACAAGCTCAAAGAACTCACTGGATTGCAGGGACTACAACTTTATTGTAAAGAGTGGATACCCCGCCAAGCTACAGATCCTTGGTGAAGGTGATAAATATAACTTGAAACCATCGACCATGGTAACACTGTTTTCCACAGAGAATTTTGTTGTTGAGCTTGGAATGGAGAAGGACAAGCGTGAAATTGATGGATTCTCACTCTATATTCTAGACATGGATCTGGAAACGGACATCAGACCAACCAGTGCTTCTAACCCAGTTATCATAACTGAGTTTGCTATTGATAAATAAATTCCAAATAAATGATCAGTGCTGAGAATTTTAGTTTGATAAGGGTATTAGATTACTGCAGGATAGTACTTTGTTAAGAGTTGGAGGTGTCTTAAATGCCAAGGATGACAGACATGATTCTGGTTGATGCAAACACTCAGCCGGCCTTGGTTATCCGAGAGACGACATCAATTGACAGGCTTCCAAAGGTGATTGGAGATAGCTACGGAAAGCTGGAGGCTTATATGGAGGAGATGGGTGTTTTGCCCTCGGGTGTTCCCTTCATTGCCTATCATAATATGGACATGCAGAATCTGGAGGTTGAAATCGGATTTCCACTGAAGGATCTGCTGCCTGAAAAGAATGAACTGAAGCTTGGAAGCATTCCAGGCGGATTAAGGGTATTCTGCATGTACAGGGGAGCCTATGACAAGATGGAGGAAACCTACGGAGAGATGTCCCGGTGGATTGGGGAGAATGGTTTTGTACCTGCAGGGCCAGTGTATGAGGAGTATTACAATGATCCAGGATTCCCAGAGGATCAGCTTCTGACAAGGATTGTAATGCTTATAGAGAAAAATGAATAGAATCAAATGAGAAGGCTGCAGGATAGTAATTTCTGCAGCCTGAATTTTTTTGCAAAAAAACCAGTTAAAAAGGAAAAATATTTCATTATCTATTGCCTTTTAAAGTGCTATGGTGTAATTGGAAAAATGGATAAAGCTCATACTGATTAAAAAAGGGAAGGGGAGATGTGATGAACACTGAAAAAATCAAGGAACTTGCTGAAAGGTATTACCCTGAGGTTGTGGAACTGAGGCATTACTTCCATATGTACCCTGAGCTGGCATTTGAGGAGGTCAAGACTGCTGCCAAGGTGGCGGAGACATTGGAGAAGCTGGGAATCGAGGTCCAGTCAGGTGTTGCAAAGACAGGTGTCGTTGGCCTTATTAGAGGAGGGAAGCCTGGAAAGACTGTGCTACTTAGGGCAGATATGGATGCCTTGAAGGTTCAGGAGACAGCAGATGTTACCTACAGGTCAAAGGTTCCCGGAGTCATGCACTCCTGTGGACACGATGGGCACACTGCGGGGCTCTTGGGCGCGGCAATGATACTTAATGATATGAAGGAAGACCTTCATGGAAATGTTAAGCTGGTTTTCCAGCCTGCCGAAGAGGAGGATGGAGGAGCCCTTCCCATGATAGAGGAGGGTGTAATGGAAAACCCCAAGGTGGATGCTGCCTTTGGGTGTCACCTCTGGGGGAATCTTGTTGAGGGTAAGGTCCAGTTCAAGAAGGGATCCCTTATGGCATCCCCTGATGCATTTGACATTACAATCATAGGCAAGGGAGGACATGCAGCGATGCCCCACCTCTCAATTGACCCGGTTGTAATGGCTGCCCAGGTTATCGACCAGACCCAGGCAGTGGTTTCAAGAAGGAAAAGTCCCCTTGCTCCCGCTGTTGTTTCCTTTACAATGGTCCATGGCGGAGATGCCTACAATGTAATTCCCAATGAGGTCAAGATGGCTGGGACAATCAGGACCCTTGACCACCAGACCAGAAAATGGATCCCAGAGGCCATGGAGGCTGTGGTTAAGGGGGTTACAGAGGCTGGTGAAGGAAGCTATGAATTTTCTATCAAGAAGAGGTTTCCACCCCTTATCAACGATGATGAGATGACTGATGTGGCCATGGATTCCGCTGAAAAGATCGTAGGAAGGGATAATATCACAGTTTCCAAGGAGCCCAACATGGGAGGCGAGGATTTTGCATACTTTGCACAGGAAGTGCCATCCTGCTACTTCTTTGTGGGAATAGCAAAGAGCGAAGACGAGCCGGTAAGTCACCACCATCCGGAATTCCAGTGGAATGACAGGAACATGATCCTATCCATGGAAGCCCTGGCTCAGGTGGCGGTTGATTATTTGAATAGGGATTAATTAAGGGGGTTAATTAATGGAAAAAGATGTTAAGAAAACCAGTCTCCTTGAAAGGATTCTGGATAAGATTGAGAAGGCTGGAAACGCCCTTCCCGACCCTGTAACGATATTCTTTATAATAAGTGTAGCAGTACTCCTGATTTCGTGGATTGCATCCCGTGCAGGTGTTTCGGTTGTACACCCATCAACCCAGGAAACCGTGCATGTTGTGAATCTTATTACAAAAGAGGGACTACAGAGGGTGTTTATGAATGTGGTTGGAAACTTCCAAGGCTATCCACCACTAGGTCTTGTTTTGGTCGTTATGCTTGGAGCAGGAGTAGCTGAGAAATCCGGTCTGATTGGGGCAGCCATGAGGCATTCAATCAAGAAGATACCACCAAGCATGGTATCAGTGGCAATAATTGCAATTGGTGTTATTGCAAACGCATTTGGAGATGCCGGACTTATAGTTCTTCCTCCCTTGGCAGGGCTTGTTTTCCTTATGATAGGAAGACATCCACTGATTGGTATGTTTGCAGCCTATGCCGGTGTGGCAGGAGGCTTTGCGGCCAACATTATGGTAAACATGTCAGACGTTCTTGCAGCAAGCTTTACTATCCCAGCAGCACAGGTAATAGACCCAAGCTATCAGGGAACTCCTGCAATGAATCTATACTTTATAATGGCCTCAGTGCCAATGCTGGTTGTCTTGGGAGCCCTGGTTACTGAGAAGGTTGTTGCTCCAAGATTTCCTTCCTACGAGCCCACTGAGGAGCTTGCCATGGAGATGGAGGTTGAGGAGAATGAAAAGGAGCCAAAGGGTCTGAAATGGGCAGGGATATCATTTCTTGCAATGCTTCTTGCAATAGTGCTATTGAGTATAGGTGAGAATTCATTCATGGCAGATCCTGCTACAGGTTCCATACTTGCCTATGCATCACCCCTTATGCAGGGAATCGTACCCTTGATTACAATAATCTTCTTTGTCCCTGGTATTGTATATGGTAAGATCACAGGATCCATCAAGAATGATAAGGAAGCTGCAAAGATGATGGGAGAATCAATGAGGGACATGGGACCATACATAGTCCTTGCCTTTGTGGCATCCCAGTTCCTTGCCTATTTCAACTGGAGCAACCTGGGAATCGTACTTTCAGTCAAGGGAGCGGAATCCCTTAAGGCAGCAGGTCTTACAGGAATCGGACTTATCGTTGGTTTTATTGTGATCTCGTCCCTGATAAACATTTTCGTCGGAAGTGCATCTGCAAAATGGGCCATCATGGCGCCAATATTTGTTCCAATGTTCATGCTTCTTGAGTTTGATCCGGCACTATCACAGATGGCATACAGGATAGGTGACTCAATAACAAATCCACTAACACCTCTGCTACCATACTTTCCAATCCTTCTTGCATTTGCCAAGAAGTATGACAAGAATGTGGGGATGGGGACCATGATTTCTAACATGCTTCCTTACTCCGTGGTGTTTTTCATAATGTGGACCGTACTTTTGATCATTTTCATGCTATTCAACATTCCACTTGGACCAGGTGGAGGAATATACTACACAATTCCATAGAAAGAAAAAATGCCGTACCTTCCAGCTTCTGAAGGTACGGTTTTTATTTAAAGCTTGTCTATTTTTGCTGCAAGGATAAAGTCATTCTCGTGAAGTCCCTTGATCTTGTGGGTCATAAGCTTAACCTTAAGCTTGCCCCAGGATACAGTAAGGGTAGGGTGATGGCCCTCCTCCTCTGCAAGCTCTGCAATCCTGTTTGCAAAGTTCATTGCTCCCATGAAGTCGTCGAACTTGAAGGTTTTCTGGATGGACTTGTCATCCTCGCTGCTCCAGTCTTCCTCAAGGTCCTTAAGCATGTTCTTTATCTCCTCTGGCTGAAGGGGAATTGCTCCAACTTCACAGGGGGTACATTTTTTATTTGAAAGATCGCTCAAACTGAACACCTCCTTTGTCCTCTAAAGCATACTTACCCAGAAATGGTCTGAATTATTGAAATAGTGTTTATTTACTCTGCCAATTAGGCTCATCCTTGTGATATAATCTACTTAATTGAGTGATAATTGAGAGGAGATGGCTTGATGGATAGAATGGAAACCAGAATTGAGGATGTAACACTTAGATTGGCAAAGGAAGAGGACCTTTCCTTGATACTTAGGTTCATTAAGGAGCTGGCTGACTACGAGAAGCTCCTTCATGAGGTTGTTGCTACAGAGGAAATCTTGAGGGAGAGCCTTTTTGTAAGGAAGGCTGCTGAGGTTGTCATTGCAGAATACAAGGATGAGCCTGTTGGCTTCGCCCTTTTCTTCCATAACTTTTCAACCTTCCTTGGAAGACCGGGACTTTACCTTGAGGACCTCTATGTAAGACCTGAGATGAGGGGAAAAGGCATAGGAAAGCTCCTTCTTTCATACCTTGCAAAGCTTGCTCTTGAGAGGGGCTGCGGTCGCTTTGAGTGGTGGTGCCTTGACTGGAACAAATCATCCATAGATTTTTACAAGAGCATCGGGGCCATTCCAATGGACGAGTGGACGGTGTACAGAGTCTGCGACAAGGCCCTTGAGGACCTGGCAGAGGAATTTTAGCAGGGAGGAAAAGAATTGAGATTATATATAACAAGACACGGACAGACCCAGTGGAACACAGAGGGTAGACTTCAGGGCTGGATGAATTCACCCTTGACCCCAAGAGGGTTGAAGGGGGCGGAACAGCTTAGGGATGAATTGATGGACATTGACTTTGACGCCATTTTCACCAGCGACCAGTACAGGGCGGTGAAGACTGCGGAGATTATTGCGGGAAATAGAGATGTTGAGATAAACAGGATCATGGAGTTCAGGGAGATTGGCTTTGGACAGTGGGAAGGCATGAAGCTTGTGGACATCAAGAAGAAGTATTCCAGGGAGTTTGACAACTACATGAACAAGCCTATGGAGTATAAATCCTACGGCGGAGAATCCATTGACCAGCTCTTTGACAGGGTTGAAAAGGGACTTCAGATTGTTGTTGATTCAGGTTTTGAAAATGCTCTGATTGTAGCCCACGGTGTAACCATAAAGGCCTTGGTTACAGTACTTAAGGGATTGCCAAGGGCTTCAATATCAAAGCTTCCAGTCTTTCCTGGGACATCACTGAGCATCTTTCATAGGATCGGAGAGGTCTGGGAAGTGGAGCTTGAAGGTGACACCTCGCATTTCGGAAATTGATGTAAGGGGGTAGCAAAATGGATGCTTTCAATGTAATAAGCATAGTTTTCTTTCTGTTTCCCTTCCTTTTTTTCGTATTTTTTGTGGTAGTGGTCATTAGGATAATCAAGAGTTTTTCCCATTTGAATACAAGTACAAGGCAGCCTACCCTCAACGTAAATGCAAGGGTGGTAGGTAAGAGGGAAGACTACAGAAGATTTTCCAAAGGAAGCAGGAGCCATCCGCTGGATACAGGACGATCCATTTATTTTGTAACCTTTGAATTTGACAGCGGAGACAGGCTGGAGTTTCGGGTAAGCAGGGAGGAATATGAGCTGATGTATGAAGGTGACGAAGGTATCCTCGTGTTTCAAGGGATTATTTTTCACAGCTTTGACAGATATAGCGATTATAACGGAAGGGATGGAAGGTAATGAAAAACGGAAACAGCATAATGGGGGAGATTTTCAGCTGGATATTGTCCCTTGGAGTGGCGCTTTTAGTTGCTTTGTTCATAATATCAAACATAGTCTCCATGACCATGGTCATGGAGCAGTCAATGGAGCCAAACTTCAGTCAGGGAGACAGGCTTATCGTAAACAGGGTGGGATACTACTTCACAGACTCTGAGAGGGGAGAAGTGGTCATATTTGACAAGAATCCCATAGATAAGGGAATCATAAGGAACATGCTAAACGAGATAGATGACATCAGAAACAGCCTCAGGTTCAGATTTACGGGAAGCGCGGAGAAGAACCTGCTTATCAAGAGGGTTATTGCAGTTGGTGGAGACCAGGTTGAGCTGGTTGAAGGGGAGGTTTTTGTAAACGGTGAAAGGCTTGATGAGCCATACATTGATACAACGACCTACTCAAGGGGAGAGACAAGCTGGAGCGTACCTGAAGGCAAGCTGTTTGTTCTTGGGGACAACAGGGAGAACAGCCTTGACAGCCGTGTGCTTGGGTTTATTGACACCCAGCAGGTAAAGGGCAAGGTAGTCTTTAGAATATTTCCATTCAGTGAAATTGGTTCGATAGAGTAAAATATCCAGGGGGTATCGTTATGAAAATGCCTGAAAGAATAAGATTGGCAAATTTGCCTACAAAAATTGAAAAGCTGGAAAGACTTAGTCAGGAGCTGGGCAAGAGCATCTGGATAAAAAGAGATGACCAGACTGGAATGGAGGTATCTGGAAACAAGGTTAGAAAGCTTGAGTTCGCAGTTAAGGAAGCTCTTGACCAGGACTGCGACCATCTCATCACCTGTGGGGGAATCCAGTCAAACCACGCCAGGGCAACTGCAGCTGTTGCCGCAAAGCTTGGAATGGGCTGCACTCTAGTCCTGAGAGGTGAGGATAGGGAGGACCGTGAAGGAAATCTTTTCCTTGAAACCCTAATGGGTGCAGAGGTTATTTTTGTTACTCCCGAGGAATTTGAGGAATCTCTTGATGGAATAATGGAGGGTGTAAGGGATAAGCTTGCCCAGGAAGGTAAAAAGGGCTACATACTTCCCATTGGGGCATCAAATGGAATAGGCTCCTTTGGATACCTTGAGGCATATGATGAAATTGTTGAGCAGGAAGGGGAACTGGGTCTTAAGTTTGATGCAATTGTTGCAACTGTAGGTTCAGGTGGAACCTTTGCGGGACTATATGCCGGGAATCAGCTAGATGGAGGCAAGAGGGACATCATTGGAATCAACATCTCTTCAACAGCGGACTACTTCAGGGAGAGGGTTGCCCAGCTCCTTGAGGAAATGAAGGATTACACGGAAATTCCATTCGAGACAAGGGAAGAGGACATACCAATAATTGATGGCTATCCAGGTCTTGGCTATGCTCTTAGCAGGGATGAGGAGCTGGAGTTCATCAAATGGCTTGCAAGACTTGAGGGACTTGTACTTGATCCTGTCTACACAGGCAAGGCCATGTATGGTCTGGTTCAGGAGATAAGAAAGGGAAATCTGGACAGGTATGAGGATATTCTGTTCATCCATACAGGGGGAATATTTGGATGGACACGGGAGGGGAGAGGCAGAGTATGAAAATAGAGTGGAATGTAAGATACCTTACCATAGCTGCATATTCACTGGTTGTCATATGCCTGAGCATAGTTTTCTACCTTATAGCCTCTGATATTACCGTATTCGGTCAAAAGGTGTCGGCCTTCATGGGCTCACTCCATCCGATAATAATCGGTGCTGTAATGGCATATCTTTTCAACTTCATCCTTGAGATAATTGAAAGGCATATCACAGGACCAATCATGAAAAAGAGCAAGATGAAAAAGCTCGGACGGGCATTGGGGATAATAATAACCTATGCAATAATTGGAACACTGGGCTATCTTTTTGCAATAATTGTCATGCCCCAGCTCATAGCATCAATTGCTAGGCTTGTGACCCTTGTAACAGAAAACTTTGACAACATATCAATGTGGGTGACAGACCAGATCCAGGGACTCCACATCAGGGAGGACTACCTTCAATACATTGTGGATTGGTGGAACGGAGTACTTGACAATGCTTTGGGATTTGTTACAGGACTGATTCCGGTTATCGGGAGCATAGTTGGAATAATACTTGAGAGCATCTGGAACATAGCCATCGGCCTTGTGGTTTCCGTGTACCTGCTCTTTGACAAGGACAGGTTCAGGGCACTTGGAAGAAAGGTAACCTATTCGATCTTCCACGGACCAAGGGCCAACAGGACCCTTGAGCTGTCCAGAAGGGCCGATACCATTTTTGGGAGGTTCCTGAGCGGAAAGATTTTGGATTCCTTTATAATCGGGATTCTTACCTACATAATCCTTTTGATATTCCACATGCCCTTCCCGATTCTTGTTTCCTTTATCATCGGGGTGACAAACATCATGCCAGTCTTTGGACCATTTAGCGGGGCTGTGCCATCGG
>CAYMHD010000038.1:0-7945 GCA_964390135.1 uncultured Gudongella sp.
TTGCGATGCAAGTCGTTGCTGCTCACCGGCTTGGGCAGATAATCAGTGCAGCCGGTTCTCAGTCTTGCCCATTTTTGTTCCAGCCGCAGTTGTCAGAAGCTTGAAGGTCATTCCGTAAACCTTGTCCTGCTCCAGCTTTCTCACTAGCTCATAGCCCCCCAGAATATTTGACCACTGGTCGCTTCCCCCGAGCTGAAGCTTGCAGTCATAGGCTCTGTAGAGATGCAGAAAGTCATAGCTTTGCATCAGCATGTAGCCAAATTCAAAGAAGGTGAGTCCCTTTTCAAGACGATTCTTGTAGCAGTCAAAGGTAAGCATCCTGTTTACGGAGAAGTGTACGCCGATCTCCCTCATGAACTCCACAAAATTTAGGTCCATAAGCCAGTCTGCATTGTTTGGCATAAAGGCCTTGCCTTCGCTGAAGTCGATGAATCTTGAAAACTGCTCCTTGAACCTTGTTGCGTTGTAATCGATCATCTCCCTGGTTAGAACCCTTCTCATGTCTGATTTGCCTGAAGGGTCACCAATCATGGTTGTACCTCCACCCAAGAGCGCAATTGGTTTGTGGCCAGCCCTTTGCATAGGCATCATTACCATTATCTGGATAAAGTGCCCAAGGGTAAGACTGTCAGCCGTTGCGTCAAATCCGATGTAAAAGGCAACTGATTCCTTTTCAAGAAGCTCTCTTAAAGCCTCTTCATCCGTCGCCTGGTCGATGTAGCCTCTTTCCTCCAATACGTCATAAACATTTCTCATAGTATTCTATTCCTCCTTACAAAAAAATAAAGGGCCTTCTCATCTAAAGGACGAGAAAACCCGTGGTACCACCTTAATTCACATAAAGCCTCATATCACGTAGGGTGTGAAATTCCCTGCAGACTCCAGGCTGTATTTGGATAATGTGCTGCATGTCAGCATCTCACCACAGCTGACTCTCTGTAAAGCTAAGTCACAATATCTACTTGTACCCTTCATGGTCCCTATGAATTTAATAACATATTATTATATGAAGGCAGCCTTGTCAAGAAAAGAAAAAGAGGACTGATTAGTCCTCCACCTTGATTTCCATGCTATTTTCCCACAATCCGTGGATGTTGCAGTAGCTTGTTGCATAAAGGGTACCAGGTGCTGATACCTTAAACTTTGTAGTAAGGTATGGAGCTGTAAACAACTCAGACTCACCGTGTGCAGCAAATGTGTAGGTACCGATCTCAACTGGGAATTTACCTTCCTCAGCCTTGAAATAAACCTTTATCCAAGCTATGTAGTGCTCCAGGGTGTTGGGATGTGGTATTTCCTCGCCTACAAGAACCTTAACCTCTACCTCTTCTCCCTTTTTAACCATTTCAGGTGCGTGGATAACAGGAACGTGCTTTTCACCTTTCCAGTCTCCGCTTTGATAAAATTTACCGATTGACATTTTCATTCCTCCTTGTTTGGTTTCTCTATAGAAATGTATACCCGAAAAGACCTAAAAAACACAAATTTATTATTAAAGATGCCATTTGGTTGGTATAATAGAACCAGAGGGGAGAGAATAGAATGGATAGAATTGAATTGATTGCCACCACAACCTTTGGATTGGAGGCAGTTATAAAGAGAGAACTGATCGATCTGGGAGTGGATGACATAAATGTAGAGAATGGAAGGGTTTCCTTCAAGGGTACCCTAAGGGACATACCAAGAGCCAATCTGTGGCTTAGAACTGCAGAGAGGGTCCTGGCCAAAATGGGAGAATTCAAGGCTATGAGCTTCGAAGAACTATTCGAGAAGACAAAGGCCCTGCCTTGGGAGGAATGGATCCCTGAGGAAGGGAACTTCATAGTTGAGGGTAAGAGTGTAAAATCAAAGCTGTACAGCATATCTGACAGCCAAAGGATTGTTGAGAAGGCCATTGTTGAAAGGCTCAAGACCAAATATCCCGTGGAATGGTTCAAGAAATCAGGTCCCAGATACAGGATAGAGGTTTCTCTCCTTAAAGATATTGCAACCCTGACCATAGACACATCTGGAGAGGGCCTACACAAGAGGGGCTACAGGGACAGAGCCGGGGATGCCCCAATAAAGGAGACTCTTGCCGCTGCAATGGTGATGCTAAGCTACTGGAACAAGGATAGGGTGCTGCTGGATCCCTTCTGTGGATCGGGTACCATACTCATCGAGGCTGCCATGATAGGCAAGAATATCGCTCCAGGACTCGACAGAAAGTTTGATGCAGAGTACTGGGACAAGGTTCCAAAGGAGTATTGGTCAGAGGAAAGAGTTGAGGCAATGAGAAAGATTGACCACGACACCACACTACATCTCCTTGGAGCGGACACGGAGAAAAGGTCCATACTGAGGGCCAGGGACAATGCTGCTAATGTTGGGCTTGAGGATGACATAGCATTCTTCATGAAGGATATGAGGGATGTGGATCTGCAGGAAGAATACGGGGTGGTAGTAACCAATCCACCCTATGGTGAGAGAATGGGTGACCGTGAAGAGGTGGAGCAGCTGTACAGGGACTTTGGAAAGAAGTTCAGTGACCATCCAACCTGGTCAGTTTATGCAATTACCTCAAATGAAAATTTCGAGGCGCTCTATGGCAAGAAGGCCGACAGAAAGAGAAAGCTTTACAATGGAAGAATCAAGGTAGACTATTACCAATTTTATGGTCCGAGACCTGAATAAGAAAGGATGGTTTAAATGGGTATATACACCAAGACTGGAGACAAGGGAACAACTTCTTTATTCGACAGCAAGAGGGTTACCAAGGATGACATCAGGGTTGAGAGCTACGGTACGGTTGATGAGCTGGGTACGTTTTTGGGACTTGCCAAGAATTATGTAGATGACGAGCTGAGAGAAATAATATATACAATTCAAAACAAGCTTTTCACTGTTGCAACAAATCTAGCCACAGAGGACCAATCCAAGGTAGCCCACAGAATGAAGGAAGAGGACATCAAGTATCTTGAGGATTTAATTGATGAGTTTATGGGAAGGCTTAATGATCCAACGGGGTTCATAATTCCTGGTTCAAACATCCCTTCAGCCTACCTTCATGTTGCAAGAACCGTCTGCAGGAGAGCTGAAAGAAGAATCATCTCACTTTCTGGCGTTGCTGAGGTGGACCCATTGGTTGTGAAGTATGTTAACAGATTATCAGATTCAATTTATGCAATGGCAAGATATTCTGAGGAGGAGCAAAGAGCAGTGAAATATGATTGATTGGAGTGGAGTTAAGGGTGAAATGGTTTTCCTGGCAATGGCCTAAAAAAAGCCCTTAAAATAGGATGTAGCCATTAATTTTCTTGTGGAAAAATATTCGGATATGAGATACAATGATAATAGTCACCAAATATTTGGCATTATTGAATGTGACAGGATAGTGAAAATATTAACGACCTCAAAGAGGTGATTATTGTGATTGAAGAAAAAAAGGCAATGGACATATCTGAAGATTCAACATATATTCCCTACGGATTGTTGAATTATCGCGTCCTTGAGGGAATGGCCGACTGGGTAAGGGTAATTGACAAGAACGGCAAGGTCATATTTGCAAATGCCTCAATGAAGGAAGCCCTTGGGGATGAAATCGTGGGCAGTGATTGCTACAAGGTTCACTGTAAAAATCAGAAATGTGGATTTTGCATAACAAGCAGAAGTATAGAAACTGGAGAGACTGTCCAAAAGGAGGAAATCATCCAGGGTCAGTACTATTCCGTAAAAAGCTCACCTGTCAAGAATCAGGAGGGTGAGATTTCCGGTGCAGTTGAAGTGTTCAGAAACGTTACCAGAGAGAGAAAGCTTGAGCTTGAATTGATAGAAAGAAACAAGAAGATGAGTCGGGATCTTCATTTTGCCAGGAGGATACAGGAAAGGGTTCTTCCCAAGAGAGGGATTGTAGAGAACCTAAGGATTGACTATGTCTACCAGGCATCCGAGATGCTCAGCGGAGACATGTTTGCCCTTTTCTATATTGATGAGGCAAATATTGGTATATATATTTGCGATGTTGCAGGGCACGGTATTGCTGCATCGATGATGACCATGTTTATCAAGCAGGCAATGAGAAGCATCAAGGATGAGGTATTGAGTCCTGCCCTGGCCCTGGAGGAGCTTCATAAGAGGTTCAGCACCCTTGAGCTTGAGGCGGACAAGTATTTCACCATATTCTATGGAGTATACAATAAGGTGACCCACAGGTTCACCTACTCAAATGCTGGCCACAACTGCTATCCGATCAAATTCAACTCAGAGGAGATTGAGCCCTTGAAGATAAAGGGCTACCCAATTACATTGCTCTTTGATAAGGTTGAATACAAGGAGAAGGAAATCAAGCTGAATCTTGGAGATAAGATACTTTTGTACACCGATGGCATAACAGAAGCCAGAGACCACAATGACAAACAGTTTGGAATAGAGGGAGTTTTGGAGACTGTCCAGAAAAATCCGGACAACATTCTAAAGGAAGTGGAAGATAAGTTTATAATCCACAGCTGGGGGGAGCAGGATGACGATTATGCCCTTGTGCTGGTGGAGATCGTAGATTAACCTAGAATGCCCATTCTAGGTTTTGTTTTCATCATTGAGAAGAAGTGGAACCTACAATACTCATAGGAGGGATAATATGACAATCGGTTTTGATTATTCAAAGAGCTTTATCAAAAAGCATGAGGTTGAGTTTATGAAGCCATTCCTGAAGGAAGCGCACAATATTCTGCACGATGGTGAAGGGCCTGGAAATGAGTTCATAGGATGGTTGGACTGGACAGAAAATTATGACAGACAGGAGTATGAAAAGATAAAGACAGTTGCAGCAAACATAAGGGAAAAGGCCGACGTTTTCATAGTGGTTGGGATCGGAGGCTCCTATCTCGGCGCCCGTGCAGCATTTGAAGCACTTACTCACACCTTCCACAACCTTCTTCCAAAGGAGGGAAGAAAGGCACCGCAGATTCTATTCGCTGGAAACAACATGTCTCCCAAGTATATGGCTGATCTCATGGAAACCCTCAAGGACAAGGAAATCTATGTAAATGTGATATCCAAATCGGGGACCACCACTGAGCCTGCAATTGCATTCAGGATACTTAAAGCACATCTGGAGGAAAAATACGGCAAAGAGGAAGCGAAAGGCAGGATATACGCAACCACTGATAAAAGCAAGGGCGCACTGAAGACACTTGCCACAAATGAAGATTATGAGACATTTGTTATCCCTGATGATATAGGAGGAAGATACTCAATCCTCACACCAGTTGGACTACTACCTCTGGCTGTTGCTGGGATAGATGTTGACCAGCTTCTGGAGGGAGCTCATGAGGCTGCAATACAATATGGCAATCCAAATCTCGATGAGAATAGATGCTACCAGTATGCCATAACTAGACAGCTTCTACACAAGAGAGGAAAGGAAATAGAGATTCTGGTCAACTATGAGCCTGGGCTGCAATATCTTGGAGAATGGTGGAAGCAGCTATATGGAGAGTCCGAGGGAAAGGATGGAAAGGGTATATTCCCAGCTAGTGTTAACTTCACGGCGGATCTTCATTCAATGGGTCAGCTTATACAGGACGGAAAAAGGAACATATTTGAAACCAGCATAGTCATTGAAGCTGCAAAGAAGGATATGGAGATACCCCACGATGAGGAAAATCTTGACGGCTTGAACTATCTTAAGGGTAAAACAATCGGCCATGTAAACAGAAAGGCCTTTGAAGGAACACTATTGGCACATCTTGAAGGCAATGTGCCTAATCTTATAATTTCACTTCCAATGCTGGATGAGTTCAATTTTGGAAAGCTGATATACTTTTTTGAGAAGGCATGTGCAATATCCGGATACCTTCAGGGAGTGAATCCGTTTGATCAGCCAGGAGTGGAGGCCTACAAGAGTAACATGTTCAAGCTCCTTGGCAAGGAAGGCTATTAATACTCTTGATAAAATATGGTATCATTGGTATGATAAATATTAGACAAGGAGGGATTCCGTTGGAGTTTAAACATTTGATTCTCGATAAGGAAGGCAACGTAGGATTACTTAGGATCAACAGACCTGAGGCGATGAACTCTCTTAACAGGGAAGTTTTACAGGAGCTGATGCAGGCTGTTGAAGAGGTTAAGAATGACCAGGACATTTACGTGTTGATCATTACCGGAGAAGGGAAGGCATTCGTTGCCGGAGCGGATATTTCGGAGATGAGTTCCATGGATTCTGTTCAGGCAAGGTCCTTTGCAGAGGCTGGACTCAATGCATTAAGAAATATCGAGGCCATGGAGAAGCCGGTTATAGCTGCAGTCAATGGCTTTGCACTTGGCGGTGGCTGTGAGCTTGCAATGGCATGCGACATAAGGCTTGCATCCTCAAGAGCCAAATTCGGCCAGCCTGAGGTTGGTCTTGGAGTGACACCTGGCTTTGGAGGTACCGTAAGATTATCCCGTCTTGTGGGGCTTGCCAAGGCAAAGGAGCTGATTTACACCGGAAATATCATCAAGGCCGAGGAAGCGATGCAAATCGGTCTGGTTAATATGGTGACTGAGCCTGAAGACCTTTTGGATTCTGCAATGGAAATGGCCAAAAAGATAGCATCAAACGCCCAGCTTGCAGTCAGGTATTCAAAGCAGTCCATAAACAGAAGCTATGAAACCGATGTGGAAACAGGGATGGAAATTGAAAGAAACCTTTTCGGTCTATGCTTTTCAACAGAGGACCAAAAGGAAGGAATGAAGGCATTTGGGGAAAAAAGAAAGCCTGAATTCAAGGTAAAATAAATGGAGGTGCTTTATGAAAAAAGTAAGTGTGTTGGGTAGAGGAACCATGGCCTTAGGTATCGTGCAGATATTTGCCCAGAAGGACATTGAGGTCACAATCTGGGTCAGATCAATCGATCCTGACAAGCCAAGGGCTAGTGTTGCTCCAATAGAAAAGACCTTAAGCAAGCTTGTCAGCAAGGAGAAGATAAGCCAGGAACAAATGGACAAGACACTCCAGAACATCAAATTGACAACTGACCTCAATGATGTTTCAGACAGTGATCTTGTAATAGAGGCCATTTCAGAGGATATGAAGGTCAAGAAGGATACATTCGGCAAGCTGGATGAAATTTGCAAGCCCGAAACCATACTGGCTACAAACACATCATCCCTTTCCATAACTGAAATAGCAAATTCAACAGGTAGACCAGACAAGGTAATTGGAATGCACTTCTTCAATCCAGTACCTCTGATGAAGCTAGTGGAAGTGATTAAGGGACTTGCAACATCAGATGAAACCAAGGATAAGATAGTTGAGCTTTCAAAATCCCTTGGAAAGACGCCTGTTGAGGTTGAGGAAGCACCTGGATTTGTAGTGAACAGGATTCTTATCCCCATGATAAATGAAGCGGTTGGAATACTGGCTGATGGAGTTGCAAGCGCCGAGGATATTGACGAAGCCATGAAGCTTGGAGCCAACCACCCCATAGGGCCACTTGCCCTTGGAGATCTTGTTGGACTTGATGTTTGCCTTGCAATTATGGATGTTCTTTATGAAGAATATCAGGATTCAAAATACAGGGCACATCCTCTGTTGAGAAAGATGGTCAGGGGAAATCTTCTTGGAAGAAAAACAGGCAAAGGATTCTACGCCTATTAATCAGACTCATTGACAAGACAGATATTTTTGTGATATATTCAGTCTGTTAGAGGGAGTAACTGCCCTGATTGGGAACTTAAGTCACCAATAACGGACCTGACAGGTCCTGGCTTAAGTGGTTTATAATCGTGTGAGACTCTACAATTCCCCAAGGGGAGTTGTAGAGTTTATTTATGACCTAACCTAGCGATCAAACGAAGTTTGGGAGCTATTGGTAGGTCTTTCCGTAGTTTCGCATCACAAATTTGTTTGCTCATGAAATTCACACAAATTTGGAGCTCATTACGTTTGAATTACCGACAACTCGTTTGGCTCGTTGGGTCA
>CAYMHD010000038.1:7955-12453 GCA_964390135.1 uncultured Gudongella sp.
ATTTCATGGACTGAAGGGAAAATGAAATTGTGCAATGAGACTGAGGCAATACATAAATTTAAGGGAGATGGAAATGGAAGATCTGGTACTGAGTATAATCAATCCAATGCCGGTAATTGCATTGCTTGCAATAATCGGAGTAAGTCTTTTCACATTGAGCAAGGGAGCCGACCTGCTAATTGATGAAGCCGTAGCTGTTTCAGGTTATTTAAGGGTGCCAAAGGCAATAATCGGTGCCACCATTGTTTCACTTGGAACCACCCTGCCTGAGCTTTCCGTATCCACCATGGCTGCCATTCAGGGAAGTCCTGATATGGCACTTGGGAATGCGGTGGGATCCATAATTGCAAACACAGGACTTATAATAGGACTTGCAGCCTTGCTCAGGCCAATTGACATCGATAGAGGCTCAATCCGGTTACAGGGCTGGGTGAAGATGATATCAGCTGGACTCTTGATTGTGTTCTCCCTTCCTTTCTTATCAGAAGGCAGTGCAGGTACCATCTACCAATGGATGGGATTTGTTTTTGTTGCAATGCTTGCAGCATACCTTTATTGGTCCTTTCAGGAATCAAGGAAAAGCTCATATCTTAGCAGCGATGAAGATGAAGAGGAAGTTTCTAAAGCTGAGATAATCAAGAAATTCCTAATGATGGCGGTTGGAATGGCAATAGTGATCCTTTCGTCACAGGTACTGATTCCAACGGTTGAGTTGACTGCAATCAAGGTTGGAGTTCCACAAAGCATAATAGCTGCAACACTGGTTGCCTTTGGCACAAGTCTTCCAGAGCTTACAACAGCTGTAAAGGCTTCGCTGAGAGGTCATGGTGACCTGGCTGTTGGTAACATCATCGGTGCAGATATCCTAAATGTCTTGTTTGTAATCGGAGTTTCAGCGGCCGTAACACCAGAGGGACTCCTGGTACCGACAATTTTCTACAGGGTTCATTACCCTGCAATGGCAATAATACTTCTTACCTTCAGGTATGTAACCCTTAACAAGGGAAGCAGGATTAGAAGATGGGAGGGCATCCTTCTGATTGCACTGTATCTTGCATATCTGGGCATGAATCTAACCAATGTGGTTTCTTAAAAAATCAAGGGTCGTATCAAATTGATACGACCCCTTTTTATCTGTAAAATCATCCGTTAATTAAATTACCTTATTGAGGCTTTTCTTAAGTAGATTGTCTCCAACCTTGAATACATTCCCTGCACCCATTGTGACAACAAGGTCACTATCAGTGGTCTCTCTCAGGATGAACGACTCAATCTCATCGAAGGATCCAAGATAGGTTGCATCATAGCCCTTGTCCCTGATCCTAAGTGCAAGCTCCCTTGAGTGGATCTCTCCCAGGTCCTTTTCCCGAGCTGCATAGATGTCTGCAATAACGATCTTGTCTGCATCCTTGAAGGACTCTGAAAAACTATCCAGAAGAATTTTTGTCCTGGTGAAGGTATGTGGCTGGAAAATGCAGAAAATCCTCTTGTCTGTTGCATTTCTCAAAGCGCTGAGACTTGCCTTGATTTCTGTTGGATGGTGTGCATAATCATCTATTATCTCTACGTTTCCAAGATAGCCCTTGTGCTCAAGTCTTCTATGAACTCCCCTGTATGCAGAGATCCTGTCTGATATCATCCTTGAATCCAGACCAATAATATGGGTTGCGGCAATTGCCGCAAGCGAATTATATACATTATGGGTGCCCATAACGCTCAAGCTTATGGTTTCAAACTTCTTTCCATTAAGATAAAGGTCATAGACCGGCAAACCCTTTTCATTGAATCTTACATTTCTTGCTTCATAATCAGAAGCCTCATCAATACCAAAGGTTAAAACCTTGGAGCTCAGCTCTGGAATCAATTTCCTCACCAAAGGGTCGTCGTTGTTCAGTATTGCATGATCATCCTCTGAAAGATTAAGAAGATATCCCTTGAAGGTATCTGAAATATGGTCCATGCTCTTGAAGAAATCAAGGTGGTCCTCATCAATGTTAAGGACTATGGCGATTGAAGGGAAATATTTAAGGATATTTGCCTTGTATTCGCAAGCCTCCGTCAGAAGATAGTCATCTGAACCCAGCTTTACGTTTCCACCTATATCATCAAGCTCTCCTCCAAGCAGTATTGTTGGATTGATCTGCGGATTGTTTATGATTGTCGCTATCATGCTTGTGGTGGTGGTCTTGCCATGGGTTCCTGAAACAGCTATGGAGTTTTTGTAGTTTCTCATAACAGCTCCCAAAAATGCCGCCCTGTCAATAACAGGTGCCGGTGAATCAATTGCCGCAAGAAGCTCCTCGTTGTCAGGAGAGATGGCATCAGTGTAGATGATCAGATCTGCATCCCCTATGTTATCCTTGCTGTGGCCTATGAAAATTTCTGCTCCCATGGTTCTCAAGTGCTCAACTATCTGGCTGTCAGTCGTATCTGTTCCCGATACCTTAAACCCCTTATTTATAAGTATCTCGGCAAGTCCGCTCATACTTATACCGCCGATTCCAATAAAGTGGACCCTACGGTACTGGGGGCTTCCCAAATTTATATCAAACATGTATTTTCCTCCTGGTATATTCAAATTAGATTCTATAGGCCCAAAAAATTATTACTCGGGCACACATTGAATGATTATATCATATCAAAAAAAAATATAAAGAACAAATTCGTAAAAAAATATTTATAATTTTCAAAAAAAAGAAGGAATCTGTCAAAAAATGTAGAATAAATATAGTAATATGCAAAGAACCGTCGAGGAAGGTGGTGAGACAATGAAGATTACAGACGTAAGGGTTAGAAAGGTAACAGAAGAAGGCAAAATGAAGGCAATAGTTTCAGTTACGTTCGACGAGGAGTTTGTTGTACATGATATCAAGGTTATTGAAGGTCAGAACGGATTGTTTATTGCCATGCCAAGTATAAAAATGGCAGATGGTGAATTCAGAGACATCGCTCACCCGATTAATGCCACCACTAGGCAAAAAATTCAAGAGGCAGTATTTGAGGAGTATGAAAAAGCATTGACAGCGGAGTAGAAGAGCCTAAGGGCTCTTTTATTCTTTGAAAAAGCTTTGTTTTTTTGGTTAATTTGTCAATTAGGTGTGGACTTATAAAATAAATGGGTTAAAATAATATGGAGGGAATAACTCAGCGGAAGGTGTGTTAATAATATGAATATTGGAATAATACTTGCGGCCGGAGAAGGGACGAGGATGAAGTCCAAACACCCCAAGGTGTTGCACAGGATTTCCGGGAAACCGCTTCTTTCCTATGTGATAGACCAGGCCATGGACGCTGGAATCAGTAGAAGTGTCGTTATCGTGGGACATGGAAAAGAAGCTGTCATGGAAAGCATAACCGGCGAAAACATTATTTACGAAGAACAGCCTGTACACCAGGGGGCTCCTTATGGTACAGGCTATGCTGTCATGCAGGGAATGAAGCATGTCAAGGATGAGGACAATGTGGTGGTCCTATGCGGTGATACTCCATTGATAACGGCCAATACCTTGAAAGAGCTTATGGAATTCCACAGGGCACAAAATAATCAGGCAACTGTCCTTACGACCAATCTTGAAGATCCAGCTGGCTATGGACGGATCGTAAGAAGGGACGATGGAAGTCTCCAGGCAATAGTGGAGCACAAGGACGCAACTGAGGACCAAAGGGAAATCGGGGAGATCAATTCCGGTATCTATTGCTTCAGTGGCAGGGAATTGAAGCTTGGACTTGATGGAATCGACAACGACAACAGCCAAAATGAATACTATCTGACTGATGTGGTTGGAGTGCTTGTGGAGGGTGGCTACAAGGTGGGAGCATTTATGATCGATGACGCCTCTCAGATACATGGTATCAACTCAAGGGTGCAACTTGCACAGGCAGATGATATAATAAGGGAGAGAATCAATGTCGGACATATGGAAAATGGTGTAACCCTCATAAACCCAAAGGATACCTATATAGAGTCAACCGTAAGGATTGGCAGGGATACGGTAATATATCCTGGAGCTGTCCTTGAAGGTGAAACGGTGATAGGGGAGGATTGCTTAATCAGGGGTGCTACCAGAATAGTTGATAGCACCATCGGAGATGAGGTAACCATAGAATCCACATTGATAGAGAAGAGCAAGGTGGGGGATGGATGTAAAATAGGTCCATACGCACATCTTAGACCTGACTCAGAGTTAGGTATGAATGTCAAAATCGGAAACTTCGTGGAAATCAAGAAAGCCACACTTGGAGACAATTCAAAAGCAAGTCACCTGTCCTATGTAGGGGACGCTCAGGTTGGTTCAGGAGTCAACATAGGCTGTGGAGTTGTTTTTGTAAACTATGACGGTGAAAGGAAATTCAAGTCCATCATCGGTGACAATGCCTTTATAGGCAGCAATTCAAACCTGGTGGCGCCTGTAAAGGTTGAGGACTGGGGTTATGTGGCTGCGGGCTCAACCATAACAGACAATGTTGGAGAAGGAGAGCTTTCAATAGCACGAGCCAG
>CAYMHD010000038.1:12463-14209 GCA_964390135.1 uncultured Gudongella sp.
ACGAAGCTGGATGGGTAGATAAGAAGGGACTAAAAAAACGCAAATAACTAGGAGGATGTAGAGATGAACCTTTGTTTAGGTGGAATCAAGGTCTTCACCGGAAATGCCAATAGAAACCTGGTGAAAAACATTTGTCAGGAGTTGGGCATAACCATGGGTACGTGTGATGTTACCCACTTCAGCGACGGTGAAATTAATGTTAATATCGGAGAGACGGTTAGGGGCTGTGACGTATATATCATTCAGTCCACAAACACCCCTGTAAATGACAATCTGATGGAGCTTCTAATTCTTATAGACGCTGTGAAAAGAGCATCAGCAGGAAGAGTAAATGCAGTGATACCCTACTATGGCTATGCCAGACAGGACAGAAAAACCAAGGCAAGGGAGCCAATCACAGCAAAGCTTGTTGCAAACCTGCTGACAACTGCAGGAGCTGACAGAGTTGTGGGTATGGATCTTCATGCTGGTCAGATTCAGGGATATTTCGATATTCCGGTGGACCATCTATCGGCAGTACCCATACTGGCTGATTACTTCAAGGACATAGTTGATGAGGATACCATAATAGTGTCGCCTGACCTTGGTGGAGTAACAAGGGCAAGACAGTTTGCCAACATCCTTGATCTTCCAATAGCGATTATCGAGAAGAGAAGACCAAAGGCAAACGTATCAGAAGTGATGAATGTTATAGGTGATATCGAAGGAAAGAATGTAATCCTTGTTGATGACATAATTGACACAGCAGGTACAATAGTAAAGGCTGCCAGCGTACTGAAAAGCTTTGGGGCAAAGAAGGTTTACGGCTGTGCAACCCACGGTGTCCTTTCAGGACCTGCACTTGACAGAATCCATAATTCGGAGCTTGAGAAATTTGTAATAACGGACACAATTCCTCTGTCAGAAATGGCAAGGATTGACAAGATAGAGGTTGTTAGCGTTGCGCCGATTCTTGCAGAGGCAATCAGAAGAATCAACAGCAATGAATCAGTGAGTATTATTTTTGAATAGTCACATAGCGAGGAGTTGATTATGTGATTGTAATTGCAGGATTGGGAAATCCCGGAAGCAAATATTCCGGAACGAGACACAACGTTGGCTTTGATGTAATCGATAGATTGGCACAGGAAAACAACATCAGGGTCAACAGGCTGAGATTTAAGGCCTTGACTGGTGAAGGCTTCATTGGAACTGAAAAGGTGCTTCTTGTAAAGCCCAGCACATACATGAACAACAGCGGGGAATCCATTAGGGAAGTGATGGAGTTCTACAAGCTGGAGCCAGACAAGCTGCTGGTGATAGTTGATGACATAGACATTGAGTTTGCAAGCATAAGGCTTAAGAAAAAAGGCAGTGCAGGCTCCCACAATGGACTAAAATCAATCATTTACCACATCCAGAAGGATAATTTTCCAAGGCTGAAGATAGGGATCGGAAAAAAGCCACCATACTATGACCTGGCGGATTTTGTCCTTAGCAAATTCACCTCGGAGGAGCGAAAGCTTGTGGACAAGGCCATCCTCAAGGCATCAGAAGCAGCCCAGGAGTTTGTGAGGAGCGGAATTGACAAGGCCATGAATGAATTTAATGTACGAAATACAGCCCAGGATTAAAACCTGGGCTTAAACCTTTTGGGAGGATTGTTAATGAAGGACTTTCTTTTGGATCCACTGTTGAACCTAAAACCCTATAATACCCTGCTGGAGGATGTCAAGAACAACCTGTCACCCATTTCAACCCATGGTT
>CAYMHD010000039.1:0-14033 GCA_964390135.1 uncultured Gudongella sp.
CGTGCCCTTGCCACCTGCAAGTGCCTCACCGCTTAGCTTCAATATGATCCTCTTAAAAATGGATTCCATGGCTACACTCCTCAAAAAAAGTATACATACTCTACCTCCAAAAAAATCAATACTTGGAGATAATCCTATCCGAACTTATTAAAAGGAGAACAACCAGTGTTCTCCTTTATTAACTACATGTTCATTTGCTTTGCTACTTCCTCAGCAAAGGTTTCTTCTTTCTTTTCAAGACCTTCTCCAACTTCATATCTTGTGAATCTTCTAATAACGATATTTTCACCGATTTTTGAGATTTTGGATGCAAGTAGATCCTTAACCTTTAGACTTGGATCCTTGATAAATCCTTGATCAAGAAGACAAATTTGCTCGAAGAATTTTTCCATCCTGCCTTCAACAATTTTTTCAGCTACGTGAGCAGGTTTACCTTCATTGACAACCTTGTTCATTTGGATTTCTCTCTCATGCTCAATTTCTTGCTCTGAAAGTTCTTCTCTTGATACGACCTTGGGATTAGCAGCAGCTACCTGCATTGCCATGTCCTTAACAAATTCCTTGAATTCATCGTTCTTTGCGACAAAGTCAGTTTCAGAATTAACTTCAATTAGAACTCCAATTCTACCACCGTGGATATATGCTTCTACAAGACCTTCTGATGCTACTCTTCCGGATTTTTTTGATGCAGAGGCAAGACCTTTTTCCCTAAGGTAGTCTATCGCCTTATCAATATCACCATCTGTTTTTTCAAGCGCTTTTTTACAATCCAGCATACCAGCTGCTGTTTTCTCTCTTAACTCTTTTACTAAAGAAGCACTAATAGCCATAATATACCTCCTATATCATTAAAACGGTAAGGAATACAGAAAAACCTGCAATCCTTACCTTCTTCTTACTCTTCTGTAGTCTCTACGTTTTCCTCAGCTTCGTTCTGCTCACCCTGCTTTGCTTCGATAACAGCATTAGCCATTGTCTCAGTCAACAGTTTTACAGCTCTTATTGCATCATCATTACCAGGAATGATGTAGTCAATCTCATCTGGATCACAGTTAGTGTCTACTATTCCTATTACAGGAATTCCAAGAATATGAGCTTCCTGTACAGCAATTTTTTCTTTTCTAGGGTCTACAACAAATAGGACATCTGGTACCCTAGTCATGGTTTTTATACCACCTAGAAACTTCTCAAGTCTTTCAGCTTCATGTCTAAGCTTGATTACTTCTTTCTTTGGAAGAACTTCAAATGTTCCATCTTCTTCCATTTTCTCAAGCTGATGCAATCTGTCAATTCTCTTCCTGATAGTTTTGTAGTTAGTTAGCATTCCACCCAACCATCTCTGATTAACAAAGTGCATGCCACATCTTTTTGCCTCATTCTCGATCGCTTCCTGAGCTTGTTTCTTTGTTCCTACAAAAAGAGCCTCTCCGCCATTCTCAACGACTTCCTTCATTACGTTGTATGCGTCGTCAATTTTCTTGACGGTCTTTTGTAGGTCAATAATGTATATCCCGTTTCTTTCTGTGAAGATATACTGTGCCATCTTTGGATTCCATCTTCTAGTTTGGTGACCAAAGTGAACACCTGCTTCCAATAAACTTTTCATTGATACTACTGACATACTTTCACCTCCATGTTTTTTTCCTCCATCTGCATCTCTTACCTCGGGACTCATTAGAGCACAACCCTAAATATCAACAGATGTGTGTAATCACCATAGTATTATATCACAGTGTATTTACCTTTACTACGCTTTTTTATCCATTTTCTACTCTTAACTCATAAATATGGCACCCCTATATGGAGTGCCTCAAATTTATTTTTTCTTGAGTTCATCGACAAGTTTTTCGTTAAGAATCTTGATGTGGGTTCCCTTCATTCCAAGAGATCTTGACTCTATAACACCTGCGCTTTCAAATTTTCTCAGGGCGTTAACTATAACTGATCTGGTAATACCAACCCTATCTGCAATCTTACTTGCTACCAGCAAGCCTTCCATTCCATCCAACTCATTGAAAATATGCTCCATTGCTTCCTTCTCTGAGTATGAAAGGGTTCCAATCGCCATCTGGACGACTGATTTCTTTCTTGCATCCTCCTCAATCTCTTCAGTAGTAGCTCTTAGAATTTCCATTCCGACAACAGTTGCACTGTATTCACAAAGTATAAGGTCCTCAACAGTGAACTCCTTTCCGAATCTTGCAACTACAAGGGTGCCTAATCTATTTCCACCTGAGTTTATTGGAACAACCGTAGATATCTTGTCTGGATAATTGCATTCAGATACATTGTCAAAAACACAGTCAGTAACTTCCTTGATATTCTCACTTGTCTCCATAACCTTTAGCAACTCTTCATTGTACTTCTTTGGAAATCTTCTTTCCTTTACTACCTCGGAATTGATAATGTCGCACTCAAATCCATCTGATAATGCATAGCCAAGTACCCTTCCCTTCCTGCTTGCGATATAAACGTTTGCTTCAAGGATATCAGAAAGAATCTTACTGAGATCAGTGAATGAAACAGGCTGTGAACCATAGCTTTGCAAAGTCTTATTAAGTCTTCTGGTTTTTTTTAACAAACTCTCCATTTTTTCCTCCTACTAAATTATTTATTCTTTGAACAATTCAGAATATTCGCCATTTATATATAAGATACTACATCCGAGGAAAAATGTACAGTTGTTTTTTTGATTTTTTAAATATTTTTACTATAACCACAACTTGAATCTACACATTTAACCGTTGTTCTGCTTTTTAAACGCTTTATTACCATCGGTCCCTTACAATCTGGGCACTTTTCCTTTACCGGCTCGTCCCATGAAACAAAATCGCAATCTGGGTAATTGTTGCAGCCATAGAAGACTCTCCCCTTTTTGGATCTTTTCCTTACGACATCGCCACCACATTGTGGGCAAGGTACATCTATCTTGTCTACAATGGGTTTTGTGTTCTTGCATTCAGGATAACCCGGACAAGCTAGGAATTTACCGAAACGTCCGTGTTTAACCACCATATTTCTTCCACACTTTTCACATATCACGTCGCTAACTTCATCTTCAATCTCAATTTTATCTATTTCATCTTCAGCAATTTTAAGTTCCTTGTGGAAGTCCTTATAGAATTCCCTGACAACCTCTTTCCAATATATGCTCCCTGAGGCAATCTCATCAAGCTCATCCTCTAGATTTGCTGTGAATTTTTCATTGACCACATGGGTGAAATACTCCGTCAGTAGTTCATTAACCAGCAGTCCAAGCTCCGTAGGATAGAAGGATTTCTTCTCCAGTACAACATATCCTCTTGATAGTATGGTTGAGATTGTTGGTGAATAGGTACTTGGTCTACCTATTCCCATTTCCTCCATAAGCTTTATCAGTGATGCCTCTGTAAACCTTGCTGGTGGTTGGGTGAAATTCTGCTTAGGTTCAAGCTTATCCAAATCAAGTACATCTCCCTTTTTCATGGATGGAAGTGCCATGTCTGATGTTTCTTCATCAGTTGTTGAATATATCTTTAAAAATCCAGGGAAAGTCAATTGGGAACCATTTGAACGAAATACATACTGCCCATTAATGATTTTAACATTCAATGTGTCATAAAGCGCTTCCTTCATTTGAGAACCCATAAACCTGCTCCAAATCATCTTGTACAGTCGATATTGGTCTTTATTAAGATAATCCTTGATGTCCTCTGGCGAATGATCAATGTATGTTGGTCTGATGCCTTCATGGGCATCCTGTGTTTCCTTCTTGGATTTATTGCTATAGCTTCTTCCGCCATTGCTGTACTCTTTGCCAAATTTACTTTCAATATATGATTTGGCGAATGACATTGCCTCATTGGATACTCTTGTCGAGTCAGTTCTCATATATGTTATCAGACCTGTTATACCGCCCTTTTTCAGATCAATACCTTCGTAAAGTTGCTGAGCCACCATCATTGTTTTCTTGGTTGAAAAACCAAGTTTTTTTGAGGCGTCCTGCTGCATGGTACTTGTTGTATATGGTGGGTAGGGATTTCTCTTTCTTTTACCCTTTTTAACCTCATTTACTATAAAGTCATTCTTTTTTAGTTCCTTCAGTATTGTGTCCGATTCAGTCTTATTATTTATCTGAAGCTTCTCATCTTTTCCGTTTTTTACAATTCCATGAAAATTAGATTCAAACTGCTGCTTATCCTTATTCAGCAGAGCCTTTATTGTCCAGTACTCCACAGGTATGAATTCATCAATTTCAGCTTCCCTGTCGCAAATAAGCTTTACAGCCACAGATTGCACCCTGCCTGCACTTAAACCCTTTTTTATCTTTTTCCAAAGAAGTGGGCTTATTTTGTAACCAACAAGTCTATCCAAAATTCTTCTGGCCTGTTGGGCATCGACTAGGCTCTTGTCAAGATTTCGCGGGCTCTTTATTGCCTGCTTTATTCTTTCTTTAGTGATTTCATTGAATTCAACCCTGTATTTATCATTTTCATCCAGGCCAAGGATATATGCAAGATGCCATGATATGGCCTCTCCCTCCCTATCAGGGTCTGTCGCCAAAAACACCTTATCTGCCTTTTTTGCTTCTTTCTTCAGATCCTTTATTAGAGGACCCTTTCCTCTGATATTTATATAATCAGGTTCGAAGTCATTTTCAATTTCAACTCCAAGGCGACTTTTTGGAAGATCTCTTACATGACCAACCGAAGCTACTACCTTGTAGTTTCTTCCTAATATTTTACTTATGGTTTTTGCCTTAGCCGGGGACTCGACTATTACCAAATATTTCGACAATGATTACACCTCCGAAGCAAACCGGACACTACACGATAGTAAATATCCTGCTGCTCATTTCCTTTATTATACCTTTCAACTCCAAAATAGTAAGCGTACTTATTACAGTCTGTATATCCATGCCAGACTTCAAGACTAATATATCACTGTGTAGCGGACCTTCCTGCAGAAATTCCAGTACACGCCTTTCAGTGTCGCTCAAGTCAACCTCATTTAGTCTATTCACATCGTTTGATTTCTTAATTAGCTTCAGTTCCCTTACCCCTCCCAGTATATCATCCATGTCAAGTAGAGGTTTTGCTCCATCTCGGATTAGCATGTTGGTTCCATGACTGTAAATACTGTTTATGTTTCCTGGCAAGGCAAACACATCCTTTCCCTGGGCAAGTGCATGATGCGCAGTAATCAATGATCCTGACCTCTGTTGCGCTTCAACAACTATGATTCCCAGACTAAGACCTGATATTATCCTGTTTCTCATGGGGAAATGAAAATTGTATGGTTGCGTACCAGGTGGAAACTCACTTATCAAGGCTCCATTATTTACAGCTTCTTTATATAATCCAAAGTTTGATTTAGGATATACATTATCCAATCCGTTGCCAAGAATACCTATGGTTCTACCACCATTCTCAAGTGCAGTTCTATGAGCGATTGAGTCTATCCCGGTTGCCATTCCACTGACAATGGTCACTCCCATATTTGCAAGCTCCCTCGCAAACCTTTCTGCTGCCCACTTCCCATAGTTTGTTGCCTTTCTTGAACCTACAATCCCCATTGAAATATGGTCGCTTGGGATAAGTTTTCCCTTTATGTATAAAACCACTGGCTTATCCGGTATCTCCAGAAGCTCCTGCGGGTATTCCTTATCATAAATTGTTATTGCATCAATCCCTAGAGTATTTAGTTTCTCCAAATAAGCATCAATACTTGATCTGAAGTCAGACCTCATTATTTTTGCCAAGGCACCACTACTTAATACTCCAAGTCCTTCAAAATCACTTTGATCTAATTCATGAATTTCTGTAATATCTCCCAGATATGATTTCAACTTGTCAATTACATCACTATAAATTCCAAGACTATTTAGCCATATTACGGTATCCCTTTCCTGGTTCATACTTTACCCCCAATATTTTTTATCTAAGCTTCTGTATTGGATTGCCTCCAATAAATGCTTGTCATCAATATTGTCTGATCCATCCAGGTCAGCCAGTGTTCTGGCAACCTTTAGAATCTTATTATAGGTTCTCCCACTGAATCTCAGCTTGTCAAAAGCGCTCTTCATTATTTTGTCACTGGAAGGAGTAAGTCTGCAGAATTTCTTTATTTCCTTGTTTCCCATTTGTGAGTTGGTATATATTTTTAATCCTGAAAATCTGTCTAGTTGAATTTCCCTTGCCATTGAAACAGAATTTCTCATCTCATCTGAAGATCTTGACGGAATATCTGTTTTGAGTTCTTCATATTTAACAGGTAAAACCTCAATATGAAGGTCAATTCTATCAAGCAACGGATGACTTATTTTCCCTAGGTATCTGTCAATTTGATTTTGGTTACAGGTGCACTGGTGCATGGGATCTCCATAATATCCACACGGACATGGATTCATGCTTGCAACAAACATAAAGTCAGATGGATATGAAAGTGATGCATTGGCTCTCGATATATGAACAAATCCGTCCTCCAGAGGCTGTCTAAGAACTTCCAAAACACTTTTCTGGAACTCAGGCAATTCATCAAAAAACAAAACACCATTGTGAGCAAGAGACACTTCTCCGGGCTTTGGAATTCTACCTCCACCAATTATGGCTACACCAGATGACGAATGATGGGGAGCTCTAAAGGGTCTCTCCTTTATCAGCCTGCTCTTGCCAAGTAATCCAGATATGCTGTAAATCTTTGTAACCTCGATGGATTCCTCAAATGAAAGCTGTGGAAGAATGCCAGGTATTCTCCTGGCTGCCATGGTCTTCCCGGATCCAGGCGGTCCTATTATAAGAAGGTTATGCGCACCAGCAGCGGATATCTCCATTGCCCGCTTTAAGCCATCCTGACCCTTTATATCCGAAAAGTCATAGAGAGACCCCTCTAGAGGATCCTTTTCATCCTTATCCGCTATGTATGGCCCAATTACTCTTTCACCTGAAAGATGTCCAGTCAGTTCGACAAGGTTTTTAACTGGAATGATCTCTACATCCTCTATTATTCCGCACTCTTCCCTATTATCATAAGGTATGATACATCTTCTGATACCAAGGTTCCTTAAAGATATTATCATTGCCAAGGCTCCATCAATGGGATTCACTGTTCCATCCAATGACAATTCACCTAAAAACGCCATCCCCTCAGGATCAAATCCCTCAAACAAACCATCTGCAAGCAGAATACCAGCGGCGATTGCCATATCCATCTGTGAGCCGTCCTTTTTTAGATTTGCAGGTGCCAGGTTCACGGTAATTCTACTTAAAGGAAAATCAAATCCACTGTTTCTAATCGCAGTTCTTACTCTCTCCTTGGATTCCTTTATGGCTGCATCAGGTAAACCGACGATTGTAAACATTGGCATTCCCCTTGACAGATCAACCTCCACTTCAACAATATGTCCATCCAGACCTTGCAATACACAAGTTTTGACTTTAGAATACATATAACCTCTCCCTTGCAAGTTTATAGGCATCTGAAATCTTCAATTCCATTCAAGGAATTAAATGATTCAGTTTTACAATGAAAAAGCGTTTTCAAAATGATTGATTGTTTTTTTCTCCATGGGATATACCTCAATCACATCAAATCTTACCTGCACATCATAAAGCTTGTTTTTCTGCAGATACATCAGGCATGCATTTGCAATTTTCTTTTGTTTTCTGGAATTTACGGATTCGTATGCGTAGCCGTAATCAGTTCCCATTCTTGTTTTTACCTCTATAAAGGCAAGTATTTCCTTATCGTATGCAATTATATCCACTTCACCGATTTTGTTTCGGTAATTGGTTTCCAGGACACTGTAGCCCTTGTCAGTTAAATAGCTCAAGGCTAACTGTTCGCCAAGCCTTCCTGTTTTTATGTGTGATTTCATATTTGTCCTTTCAGAATGTTTTTTAAGAATGTCATCCTATGCCTATTTGTAGGTCCAAGTTCAACCAAGGCTTCCCTATGATATTTGGTTCCATAGCCTTTGTTTTTTGCAAGGTCATAGCCTGGATGGACCATATCCCATTCCTGACACATTCTATCCCTATACACCTTCGCAAGTATGGACGCAGCTGAAATTCCATGGACTAGGTTGTCTCCATCAATCACTGCTTTTTGAGGAATTCTCGAATCAACAACTTCCGCATCCACGAGAATGTAGGTAGGTGTAATCCTATTTCCATCTTGGTCCCTCAAATTCTGTAAAGCCAGCTTCATTGCAAGTCTTGTAGCTTGTTTAATATTTATCCTGTCAATAACCTCAGGGCTTACCACACCAAATCCATAGGCTATGGATTGACTTTTGATCATATCATACAATCTTTCCCTTTTTTTCTCACTGACCTTCTTCGAATCCTTTACTCCATCGATTGTTAATCTGGCTGGTAGTATTACAGCACCTGCAACCACATCTCCGTAGAGACACCCTCTTCCAACCTCATCAATACATGCAATGTACTTGTGACCTTCCAAATAAAGCTCCTGTTCTATCTCAAACAATTTCACTCACCTCTTTTGGGATACTCAAGAGTTATTTTACCCATCATTCCCCTTCTAAACTCATCGAGAATGATCCTGCTGACTTTCTCGTAATCATAACTGCCGCCCTTAAGTAGGCAGCCTCTTTTTGAAGCAATGGCTTCCATTACGCCCAATGGTTCATAGTCATCATCAATCTCAATCCTGTACCTGTCAGTCAGTGCCTGTGGTTTTACAACCATCAACTTTTCCACAAGCTTGAGTGCCAAGGTTTCAGTATCAAGTATCTCATCCCTTATTGCACCTGTGAAGGCAAGGTTTATTCCCACCTGCTCATCCTCAAATTTTGGCCAAAGGATTCCTGGTGTATCCAGAAGCTCTATCCCTCCCTTGGTCTTGATCCACTGGTTAGTTTTTGTTATACCAGGTCTATTACCGGTCTTAGCGCTTTTTCTTCCTGCCAGACTGTTTATAAGGGTTGATTTTCCAACATTAGGTATCCCAAGGATCATGGCTCTGATGGGTTGATTGATGATTCCTTTTTTTATGTTGTTTACCCTCTTTTCATCCATTATCCTTCTGGCTTCACTTACCAGATCATCCACTCCCCTGCCAGTCAATGAATTCAATGGAATGGAGGCTATACCCAAGCTTTTGTAATGCTCTTGCCATTGACGATTTCCATTGGAATCGGCCAGATCTGATTTATTCAGCAAAACTATCCTGGGCTTGTTTCCAACAACAGAATCAATAACTGGATTCTGGCTGCTATATGGTATTCTAGCATCAAGAAGCTCAAAAACAATATCAATCATTTTAAGATTCTTTTGTATCGACTCTCTGGTTTTTTTCATATGGCCTGGATACCAGTTAATGTTCATACTCATTTTAACACCCACTTAAATAAAAATTGGGACTGAAACAGTCCCATTAATAAAATCTTTTCTCTTTAACTTTAGCAGACTTACCTTGTCTTTCTCTTAGGTAGTACAGCTTAGCTCTTCTTACTTTACCTTTTCTGGTAACAACCATCTTTTCAATTCTTGGTGAGTGGATTGGGAAAGTTCTTTCTACTCCTACACCATATGAAAGTCTTCTTACGGTAAAAGTTTCTCTTGCTCCTCCACCTTGAATCTTTATTACAGTACCTTCGAATATCTGAATTCTTTCTCTTGTACCTTCAACTACTCTGTAGTGAACCTGTACTGTGTCTCCAACGTTAAACTCAGGGAGATCATTTCTCAATTGTTCATCTTCAAGCATTTTAATTATATCCATTTTGCATCCTCCCTTCTACCTAGACGTTCATGCCCTTCAAGCAGAGGACCGTCCTTACTTATACCCTAGGTATTATAGCATACCGGTACATTCTATTCAACTATCTTTTCCCAATTAGTTTCAACATAGAATCCATTAGATTCAGCTGTTCCTTGGGATTTTCCATTTCCTTGAGCATGTCGGGCCTTTTCATAAAAGTGGTTCGAAGTGCACTTAACTGTCTCCATAAACTTATTTTAGAGTGGTCACCACTCAAAAGCACGTCCGGTACCCTTTTACCCATAAACACTCTCGGTCTTGTATACTGAGGGTACTCAAGAAGTCCCTCGTAATGAGATTCTATCTCGTATGATTCCTCAGATGATAAAACACCTGGCATAAGCCTGCTGATTGCATCAATCATAACCATGGCAGGTAGTTCCCCACCCGTTAGAACGTAGTCACCGATTGAGATCTCGTCATCAACAAAATTCTCGATGATTCTGTTGTCCACGCCTTCATAGTGCCCAGCCAATAAAATTAGGTGCTCCTCTTCAGAAAGTTCCTTTACCAATGATTGAGTCATGATCTTTCCTTGTGGAGAAAGATATATTACCCGTGAATTGTCTTTTTTGCAGCTCTCAATGGCAGAATGAATGGGTTCAGGCTTCATAACCATTCCCTTGCCACCGCCATAGGGATAATCATCCACCCTTCTATGCTTGTCAGTTGAGAAGTCCCTGATATTTACTGCTTCAATCTCTATGGCCTCGGAATCAATTGCTCTTCCTACAATACTATAGTCTTTGAGCATGTCAAATATTTCAGGAAAAAGGGTCAACACATGAACTTTCATTCAATCATTCCTTCGATAGGGTCTATAATTATCTTCTTATCTACAATATCCACAGAAGCTATAAAGGCTTCAACGGCTGGAATTAGGTATTCCTTGCCGTTTTGTGCAGTTACTACATAAACGTCATTTGCGGAGTTTTGAATTACATCTGACAAGTTACCAATAAAGGAATCTGTTTTGTCATAGACTCTACAGCCCAAAAGGTCGGAAATAAAGTAATGATCCTCAGGCAATGTGACTTTGTCTTCTTCATCTACATATATATACTCATCCTTAAAGGACAAAACCTTGTTGATGTCATCAAGATCTTGAAACCTCAATAACACCATGCCCTTGTGAAGCTTAACATCACTTATCTGCACCTTTGTCTTACTGTCGCCGACATAGGCTTTTTTCAGTTCAAAAAACCTGTCGGTGGAGTCAGTAAGTGGAAACACTTTAAGGTCTCCCTTGATTCCATGTGTTCCAGTTATTTTGCCTATTATTGTATATTCCATCCTAACACCCGCCAATGTTTCAATTATTGAATGATTTCAACAACCACCCTTTTGTTGTCCTTGATAGCAGCTGCTTTAACCACTGTTCTGATGGCCTTGGCAATCCTTCCCTGCTTACCAATGATTTTCCCCATATCATCAGGTGCAACTTTCAATTCTATGATAATTGATTGGGATCCTTCCACTTCGTTCACACTGACTTCGTCAGGATTATCTACAAGTGCCTTTGCAATAAATTCAACTAATTCACCCATTATCTGCACCTCCGAAATTATTCAGCAGTTTCTTCTTCAGCGTTATCGTACAAACCACTGCTCTTAAATAGTCTTTCAACTGTTTCAGTTGGTTTTGCACCATTCTTAAGCCACTTTTCAGCCTTCTCATTGTCTATCTTCACTGTTTTTGGTTCAGTAAGAGGATTGTAGTATCCTAGCTCCTCAATGAATCTACCATCTCTTGGTGCTCTTGAGTCAGCCACAACAATTCTATAGAAAGGAGTCTTTTTTGCACCCATTCTTCTTAGTCTTATTTTTACAGCCATTAATTTCACCTCCCATTATCACTTAGTATCTATTTAGAAAAAGGGGAAACCCATCTTCCCTTTTTTCTTCGATGGTTTGCTCATGTCAGAAAACTTCTTCATCATCTTCTTTGTTTCCTTAAACTGCTTCAGAAGTTTATTGACATCCTGTACATTTGTACCACTTCCAGCTGCGATCCTCTTCCTTCTGCTGCTGTCAATCATATCTGGATTGTCCCTTTCCTTTTTGGTCATGGACTTTATTATTGCCTCTATTCTTGCAAGCTCCTTGTTATCCACATTCAAACCCTTTAAAGCCTTTGAATTCATGCCCGGGATCATTCCCAGTATCTCATCCAAGGGTCCCATGTTTTTCATCTGCTCCAGCTGATCAAGAAAATCATCAAATGTGAACTGTGCTGTCCTCATTTTCTTTTCCAGCTCCATGGCTTTCTTCTCGTCAATATTTGACTGTGCCTTTTCAATAAGGCTAAGGACATCGCCCATTCCAAGAATCCTTGAAGACATCCTGTCTGGATGAAATGGTTCCAGTTGGTCGAGTTTTTCACCCATACCAACAAACTTGATGGGCTTATCTGTTACAGCCCTAATTGAAAGTGCAGCACCACCTCTGGCATCGCCATCCAGCTTTGTTAGGACCACCCCAGTAATACTAAGCTGGTCGTTGAATGCCTGTGCCACATTAACAGCATCCTGACCTGTCATGGCATCCAAAACCAAGAGTATGTCATCAGGATTTGTCACTCCCTTGATATCAGCTATTTCCTGCATTAGGTTCTCGTCAATATGGAGTCTTCCTGCAGTATCTATTATTATTACGTCATTTCCATTTTTCCTTCCATGCTCCATAGCAGCTTTTGCTATATCCACCGGATTGTGTTTGTCACCCATTGAAAAAACTGGTACTCCTACCTTTTCACCCACAACCTCAAGCTGTTTTATGGCTGCAGGCCTGTAAATATCACATGCTACAAGCAAAGGGCGCTTGTTTTGCTTCTTCAGGTTATTGGCAAGCTTACCAGATGTGGTTGTCTTACCGGCACCCTGCAAACCGCACATGAGTATTACCGTAGGCGGTGTAGAGGACATGTTAAGCTTTACTTCCCTGTCTCCCATCAAAGCGGTAAGTTCGTCATTTACAATCTTTATTACCTGTTGTCCGGGAGTCAGACTTTCAAGGACTTCAGCACCTAATGCCCTTTCCTTGATCTTCTTGATAAAATCCTTAACAACCTTGAAGTTTACATCAGCTTCCAACAAAGCTAATCTGACCTCTCGAAGAGCTGCATCAAGATCCTTCTCACTGATTTTTCCCTTGCCTTTGAGCTTTCCCAAAGCATTCTGAAGTTTTTCTGATAAACTTTCAAATACCAAAATGAAACCTCCTATATCTACAATAAAATGTCTGAAATCAGATTCTCAATCATCCTAGCCTTCTTGACTATTTCATCATCAGACGACCTTTCTCCAATTTCATAAATTTCTCGTGCTAGATTCCTTGATTCACGTATAGCATCCTGACTTTCATGAAATTTATCAACAAGCCCAAGCTTCTCCTCATACTTAAGGAGCTTATCCTCGGCCCGCTTAAGAGTATCAAATACACCCTGTCTACTAATTTGAAGAACTTCTCCAATCTCAGAAAGAGTCAGGTCATTTGAATAATACAATTCAATCACCTGATACTGTTTGGGGCTTAAAAGCTTACCATAAAAGTCAAATAATATTCCAATCCTAACCAGCTTCTCCATTTTATCACCAACTAAATATACTGTCAAGCATTATCCTTGACAGTATAATAATATTTTATTTAGCCATTTTTGTCAACACTTATTCAAAAATTGCATCAATGAAACTATCAGTGTCAAAGGGCTGTAGATCGTCAACCTTTTCGCCAACACCAATTATCTTTATAGGCAGTTTAAGTTCTGTCTGCAATGCAATGGCAACCCCACCTTTTGCGGTTCCATCCAGCTTGGTCAGAGCCACACCAGTTATGCTGGCAACCTCCTTGAAAACCTTGGCTTGATTGATTGCATTCTGGCCAGTTGTGGCATCAAGTACCAGGAGAACTTCCTTGGTTGCTTCCCCATATTCCCTTTCAACTATTCTAAATATCTTATTCAGCTCATTCATAAGATTGGATTTGTTGTGAAGCCTTCCAGCAGTATCACATATCAGGATATCTGCTTTTCTTGCTTTAGCTGCCTGAATTCCATCAAAAATCACAGCAGCAGGGTCAGAGCCCTCAGTGTGTGAAATGATTTCCGCACCGGCTCTATTGCTCCATTCCTCCAATTGCTCTATAGCCGCTGCCCTAAAGGTATCTCCGGCTGCAATTAGAACCTTTTTCCCATTTTCCTTGAATCCATGGATTTGCCCGAGCCGGTCATCTCCATTGCCATTGAACCCAAGAGCAAGGCTGACCAGGAAA
>CAYMHD010000040.1:0-13425 GCA_964390135.1 uncultured Gudongella sp.
GGCCTCCTGGGGCATGATGCTTGCCATGTAGCCACCCATTACTACGGTCTTGCCCCTATTCCGGAACTCCTTGGCAAGGTCAATGGATCGTATAACCCCATGTCCCATGGTGCTTATTCCAATAAGGTCAGCATCCGTATCCAAGGGAACGTCCTCTATTATCTCAAAAATGATCTCCACTTCCCAGTCGGAGGGGGTCATGGCTGCAAGAAGAGGTAGTGAAAGACCCACGAAATAAAGCTTTCTCTTCTTTATGGGCTCTCCATTTTTGTCATATGGACTTGGCTGTATCAAAAGAAGCTGCTTCATCAGTATCCCCTCACGATTTTCTTAATATACTGGAAACTTACCATCTGGCTTCTCTTAAGCATTCTTAGGTTAGCACCAATCCCGTATTTCTTGACTAATCTGATCATATTTGCAGGTCTTGTAACAACCCTGTAGTAGCTCATGAGCAGGTGGATATAGAACATTCTTATGCCCATCTTTTCAGGCTTCAGAACCACATGAGCCATATCAAACACATGATGCTGAGATGGCTCATAGAGGAGCCTATCCCTGTACTCATCGAATATGGCAGTCCCAGGCAGGGGTGTCAATGGCTGCAGGTTGACAAAGGTGACTCTCATTCTTCTCAGCCACCCAGTCAGTTCCCGAAAGTCTTCCCTGGAGAAATCCAAAGGTATTATCATGGTTGCATAAAGTTCTATTCCAAGCTCTCTCAGTATTTCAATTGCCCTTTCATTAACAATTCTTGTGGTCTTCTTATTATAGTCGGAAAGATCCTTTTCCCTTATGGATTCAATCCCAACTATTACTGCCTGAAGGCCCACATCCCTCAAACTTTCAATAACATCCCGGTTTTGGGCTATGAAGTCAGCCCTTCCATATACCAGATACCTCTTGTCTATATTCCTCTCCTTCAGAAGTCTGGCAAACTCCAAAAGCTTTTCCCTTCCATAGAGAAAATCATCATCCACTATATAGATCTCTTCCTCGGGAATTGCCATAAGCTCATCAGCCACTGCCTCCATTGTTCTTGAATGATATTTTCCACCTGTGATTTCCCTGCAAAAGCAAAACCTGCAGCTGTAGGGACACCCATAGGAGGTCTTTATCAAGGCACAGGGATTGTGGAACATGTAGTAGTAGCTGCTGCGATACCTGTCCACGCTCCTCCTGTCAGGTTGGATTAGATTGAAGTCTAGCTCTTCTCTTGAAATTTCATCTATCTCAAGCCTTACTTGTTCCAGGCTTCTTCCCTTCAGTATTGACTTAAGGGCAGCTGCAAATGCCTTGACTCCGTTTCTGCCAAAGACCAGGTCAAGCTGGTTGACCGAGTAATCCTCCGGAACAACCTCCGCATGCACACCTCCCACGCCTGTTATTGTTTCAGGCAGGATTGACTTTATCTCCCCTGCCATATCACCAATCGTTCCCACATGTGTTATGTAGCCTGTGAAAAGGACCATGTGGGGTCTTTTATCTTCAATTATGCTCCTGAAGGACCTCTTTTCCAGGATCATATCCACTATTTCAACATCACATCTGCCCTTGATGTCCTCTGGTATGTTTGAAATCAGGTACTCCAGCTCAAGGGGCTCGCAAATCATCACATGCTTTAGGCCTATGGTCTCCCCGTGGGGCTTTGGCCTTACCAATAGTATCTTCATCACAGCCTCCTCAATGTGTAGACGGCAGTTGTCGGCATGTAGAAGCTCTCCCTTATTACGTGTCTGCTTTCCACAGTGAACACTCCCTCTACCATATCTCTGAATTCTCTATCGGATGGGTAGCCTGCGGGTCCTGTTGTAAGCTTCACAAGGGACAGGGCTATCCTGTCATAGTTACTATCACCGCTTGCAAAGGCAATGATGAGCTTGCCAACTGGTTTAAGTCTATCAGCTATGCGGGTTATCACCTTCCCCTTGTTCCTGTAGTAGGGCAGGGAATGGGTGCAGGTGATCAGGTCATAATCTTCATTTAGCTCATCCAGGTCTTCGGCATCCATAAGAATATGCCTGGAATCTGGGTTTGTCCTCTTTGAAACCTGAAGCATACCCTCTGAAAAATCCACCCCAGTTATGGCCATATCCCTCAGCTCCTGCCGCACAGTTCGGATCAGCTCCCCTGGACCGCAGCCCAGGTCAAGGAGGCTCCGTGCACCTTCCATCCATTCCTTCCTGATGATGTCCTTAACATATTCTCTTGTTGGTCTGAGGGATTTTTTCTGGACCCAGAGCCTGTCATATCTCTTTGCCCAAAAATCCCAAATCGCTTTATCCATATGATTACCTCATTAAAATATATTTTAATATCCGTCTTGAGAAGACAAGCTTCAGATGGCTCAGGTAGAACATTCCATAGAACACAGCCTTTGGAAGCCTGGATGGCAGAACAAGATGGAGAAAATCAAACCTCTCAGGTCTTACGCTTGTAAGCTTACTCTCATATCTCCCAAATTCCTCACTTCCTGGAAGAGGGGTAAATATTGAAATCGTGTATAGGTCGAGTCTATTGCTGACTATAAATCTCCAAAGCCTTAGGAATTCCCCCAATCCATAATCCGGATGCACCATGAAAAGGGCTGTCAATTGAATATTATTTTCCCTAAGTAAGCGGATGGCCTCTTCATAAATGTTTCCATCCACCTTCTTGTTGTAGTCCAAAAGCTCCTTTCTATCGGGGGTTTCAAAGCCAATTATCACCTCGTGAAGTCCTGAATGGTAAAGCTCCTTCAAAAGCTCCTTCTCCCTTACTATGAAATCAGCCCTCAGATAGGCTATGATACTTCCCTCAAAGCCTGTCTCCCTCGATTCATGGATAAATTCCTCTGCATCCCTCCTGCCCACAAGGAGTACATCATCAACGATCCAGTAATTCTCGGCACCAATACCTGACATTTCCGCAAACATACGTGAGAAATCAGGTCTTACATAGGTATTTCCATTGAGACTTCTGCAGTAGCAGTAGCTACAGGTATAGGGACATCCCCTTCCTCCCTTTATCAGGGCAACCCCCTTCCTGTCAACATATCTCATTCGATCCTTGTTCTTATGGAAGAGCTCTCTGGATGGCAGGATAGCTTCCGGACTTTGCACCGGGTTCTCATCTCCCAATGCCCAGCTGCCGTCCCCATTCCTTGCATGGACTCCAGGAAATCCATGGACCCTTTCGCCTCTTTGGAGACGGACCACCAGGTCCCTGAAGGCTCCAAGATCCTGGGAATGAAAGATGAAATCTATGGAATCCTTCATGAACTTCTGGCTGTTCAGCTGCACATGGACACCTGAAACCATAACAAGTATATTCCTGTCCCGACTCTTCCACCAGAGGGACCTCTTGATCATCTCCTCTTCTGCCACATTATAGCCTGTAAGGATTACCATGGTTGGTAGGTCTCCTTCGGGAGCCTTTAGGTTGAAAAGGGGGTCAGTGATCATGTTTTCAATCCCCATTGAATCCAGCACCGACTTTATATACATAAGCTCAAGTGGTTCGGTGACTATAGGCTCAAAGTTTGAGAAAAGCGTCTTTTTCCTAACCTTTTCAAGATAGATCAGCATGGTATTCCTCCTTGAAAACCCTATGGGTGGTTGGGTAGGACCTGTATGAAAACATTGGGAGCAGCCTTCTTAGCATCCACCTTAGAGCAGGGTTGTGATGATGGATGAAAAGGTACCTTTCCCTCTCCTGACACCCAATCTTGAGCTTGCTTTCTTCAGAGGTCTGACCAAAGTCTATTTCCCTAACACCTTCATCAATCCCAAGCCTTACTATCCAAAGTAACATATTGAAATACAGGTCATGGTCCTCAACATCCTCTCTTCTGAAGCCACAGAATAGAAACCTAAGCCTTTCATCATGCTTCTTTGTTTGAACAAATGCCAGAAGCCTGCCTTCCTTTGACCTGAACTCGTGTATTTCCCCTTGGTGGTCTTTGAAAAATTCCATTGGTAAAATCTCCAAAGGATGGTCTGACCTTTCTACCACATCCAAATAGAGCTCGTAATGCTCCTTGGTAAAAATCCCCTTCACTATGGTAAGGTCCCTTCCCTTATCAAGCGCCCTTTTTATCCTTCTTCTGTAGGGGCTCCTCAGTGAATGGAGATATTCCGAAAAAGACCTGAAGTTATTTTCAAACACAAAGGTGGAAAGTGTTTTTGCCGGCACCGAAAAAGGTTTCTTTCCATTAAGCACCACCCAAAGACCCCTTTGTCTCCCAAGAAAGCTTTCAACATGATCTTCACTGCCCAGGTAGCCAGGGTCAGCCACGGATATCGGCAGACCGATTACATTTGCATCAACCTTTAAGGCAAGCTTTCCCCAAAGGTTAAGAATGTCCATCCTAAGCCTGTAGGAGACAATGAAGGTTCCTTTTTCAGTATGGTAGGTCTGGCCGCAGGGGTTTACCCTTTCCAGGAGGGATAACAGCTCCAGGCTCTCCTTGTCAAGGCTTAGCCCTCTCTTTTCATTTAAGTCGACAATCCCCACTAGACCAGCTCCTTTACATAGGCAGCGAAGTTCTTGGATACACCATCGGACCATTTTTCTCCCAGGGCCTTTGATCTTGGATTGTCCTTTAGGACCCAACCGGACTCAAAATACCTGTATCTTCCTGCGGTTATCTCCTGACAGTGGTCAAAGAGGGCCAATATGGCTCCCTTGCCCTGGTCTTTTTGGACAACTCCGATCTCCACAATCTTAAAGGTATCAATTGCACTGGGCTTAAGCCTCGCCTTAATAACTGTCTTTAGACCTATTCCCTCCCTAGGGTTCATTATCTGGTGGAAATCAGGGTACCAAAGCATAAACCCAACATCCTCTCCATCTCTCTGGACAAACAGAAGATTTTCAGGCTTTAAAAGGTATCTGAAATCCTTGAATAGCTCCAGATCCTCCCCAGGAACCCTCCTGTAATAGAAGAGGTGGTCCCTGAAGGCGTCGTTGTTTATTCTGGTGTAGGTGGCTGCCTCCTCCTCAAGTCTTGAAAAATCAACAGGTCGTACTGTATACCTATCCCGGAGTCTCCTTTTCATACTATCAGGAAGAAGAGGCCCCAGACTATCCATATCCTTCATATATGTTGCCATCTCTATTCTTTCACACCCATTCTCTTCAAAATACCTGTGTATGTGAGGCGGATTGTGTGCCATACCAAAGCTTTGGGGCTTCTGGTAGTCATCAACAAGATATCCCAGACCGTAGTTTACATGTATATTCAGTGATGCGCTGATCCTTCTGCAGCCCAAGCTGCTTGCAAGAAGGTTGGCCTCCTCCATGATCATATCAAAGGCCTCCATGTCATGATTTGGCGATTCGAAAAATGCAATCTGAAGATAGTCACCCATCCTGTCAACATGGGCAAGCACAGCAATAATAATGATCTTTTCCCCATCCATCACCATTACAGGATGTGACTTTACAGCCTTTGAAAGCTGAGACCTTTCAAAGAGTATCCCCTTCAACAGACCTGACATTGAATCCCTCCTCAGGGGATGGTTTCTGTATTGTCTTATATAGAAGTCCAGAAAATCCTTCTTTAGTTTTTTTGTGTCTGCATGTACAAGCCTTTTCATCTGACACCTCATTTCTCTCCCGTTTATTATATCACAGCACTAGGTCAATTTTCTGTTACAATGATGTAACCTGGTGCTGGTTGGTGTATAATCAACTTATGGAAATAACCGGTGGAGGTAAATATGGATATAAATGTAATTTTTGAGGATGAGGATATACTTGTTTCAGAAAAGCCACCAGGCATGCCATGTCAAAGTGACAAGACAGGTGATCTGGACCTTATGGCTGCACTTGGAAGGGATTATCTTGGCCTTGTCCATAGGCTGGACCGACCTGTTGGTGGGGTTATGGTCTATGCAAGGAATGAGTTGTCAACCACCTGGTTGTCCAATGCAATCAGGGAAAGGGCATTTCACAAGGAATACCTGGCTGTAGTCCTTGGAAGGCCATTGGAGGAAAAGGGAGAGATGGTGGACAATCTCAAGAAGCTCAGGACAGTCAATATGAGCAAGGTGGTCCCGGAGGATGTCGGTGGTGCAAAGAAGGCAGCACTGGAATACAAGCTTCTTCAGTCAGTTGAAGATCCTGAATTTGGAAGCCTTAGCCTTCTTCATATTGTACTCCTGACGGGAAGACACCACCAGATAAGGGTCCAGCTGTCTAATGCAGGGCTACCCATATGGGGAGATAGCAAGGACAATAAGGAATTTACGGGTCGTAAGACTTGGACCCAGATAGCACTTTGGTCCCATAGGATAAAGTTCAGACATCCAGGAGGAAGAAAGGTCTCCTTCTATTCCCTGCCTGGAGATCAATACCCGTGGAATGTTTTTACAATGCCCGATATCAAATGATGCGGAGGGATTACAATGCAGAAATCATATTATACCGACAGGCTAATATTGAAGCTGCTAAAGCCTGCTGATGCAGAGCTTGTTCTTGATTATGTCACCAGAAACAGGGATTTCCTAAAATCGTGGGAAACAGACAGACCGGATGACTACTATAGCCTACGCCATCAGAAAATACTCCTTAGAAGGGATTACAAAAGATTTCAGGAAGGTCAGATGCTAAGATTATGGATCTTGCGGAAGGAAGAGCCTGAAAGGGTTATTGGTACCGTGGCCCTTGATAATATTGTAAGGGGCCCATTCCTTTCCTGTTTTGTGGGCTACAGGCTAGATGGCGACCATATAAATCAGGGTTACACAACCGAAGCCCTAAAAGAGCTTGTACGAATCGCCTTCCAAGAGTTAGGTCTTCACAGGCTTGAGGCCAATATCATGCCAAGGAATTCCAGGTCCCTTAAGGTGGTTGAGAAGCTGGGCTTTAAGAATGAAGGAACTTCCAGGGATTATCTGAAAATAAACGGAAAATGGGAGGACCACATACATATGGTCCTCCTGAACAAAGATATTTAGTTGCTTTTTAGATGTCCAGAATCAGATCCTCAAGCTTTCTTTTGGGAACATGGTGGATCCCCTTGTCATCCCTCCAGTACTTGATGTCTCCATCTGGACCAAGGTCCTCAAGTACAACCTCTTCCTTGGGCTTGCCCAGTGCCATTACAAGGAGTATTTCATACCTTTCGGGAACCTGAAGCTTATTCTTCAGGTTTTCCTTGTTGAAGCCCCCGAACATACAGCCCCCAAGTCCTTTTTCCGTAGCTCCCAGCAGTATGCTCTGACAGGCTATTCCATGATTCCAATATATATTGCTGCCTATTTCCTTGTCGGCAACCATAACAAGGTATGCAGAGGGCCTCTCCTCCTCAACTGGTCCATCCCAGTCCTTCAGGTATGCAGCCCACTTCAGCTCCTCGAATATGAGCTGGTTTTTCTCAGGGGTATTGGAAATTATGTACTTGAGCTGCTGCAGGTTTGCTCCCGTTGATGACAGTCTGGCCAGTTCAACAAGGTCCAGCAGTGTCTCCATGCTGATCTCTTCCTCCCCATAAAATCTACGGTAGGTTCGGTTCTTTAGTACCAAATCCTTCAACATCTTATCCCTTCCTTTCATATTGATCTTTCTATCTCAGCTTCACTCCAGATTGTCATTCTTAAGGCGATACCTTATCAGATATGGCATTGCCCCTATTGCCGCAAATAAATACCCAAAATACATGGCAGTGTGAACCAAACGATTGGGAGCAATATCACCGATCCATTGGTTGAAGAATATGGGCAGAACTATAAGCCCAGAAACAACTAGTCTATAAACAAACCTGAATTCATGGATGGCTCCACAATTGAAGCATATGATAGGCTTATAGCCTGCCCATATTGATTTCTGAACTGACTTGTACCTGAATTGTGTACCGCAGTTTATACATTTTTGAACCTTCAAATGGATTCACCTCCCATGCTCATGGCATTTCATTCGAGCTATACTAATATACTACCCATTTGTGGCGACCAACAACAGTTACGGATTATATGGACTTTACAAAAAATTCTTGGATGTTTTAAGATTAAGGGTAGTTTCCTATTCCATTCTTCCCCATTTCATCTCCTGCCCACTGGAATCATACTTTTTCCTCTTTGCAGTAACTTCCTCAATTTCAACCTTGAACACCGAGGTTCTTTCCATCCCCGCTTCCACAGCCAATGGAAAATATTCCATCATTGACGGCACATACTTTTTGCAGATTGCTTCCAAGGCAACTGTCTTTTCCTCATCTGATGAAACTTCCTTAACCTCACCGGCTACAATTGCTGATTCATACTCAGTTGTGAACACACTGCTGATAAGGACCACTGCCTTGGATGGATCCCTGGTGATTTCATCCAGCTCCTCATGAGTATAGTTTTCAGGCACATTGACTTCCCCAACAAAGGCAACAGAAACCCTTTTGCTTTTCCCCAGCATTTCAATCTTCCTGCCTTCCTTGGCCGAATGGAAGTAAAGATTGTCTCCAAGCCTGACTATTGAAAGGGGAATCCCATAGGGTCCACCTTCTCCATCGACCATGGACAATACACCATATCTTGCTTTGTCAATGACCTCAAACCCAAATTCCCTGTCCATTTCCCTGTCTTTTCTTCTCATCCATTGTCCTCCTGGCTTTTTTCTAATTGTAACAAACCCTTGGACTCACTTCAATCATGACGATGTTGAAAACTCAAAGTTATGGGTAGAATAATGAATAACAAGCCCAGGTATAAGGAGGAGGTAGTTTATGAACAATGTTAGGATTGATGATTCAGCAAGGGTGATTGGCAGAGCAAGACTTGGTAAGAACTCCTACATAGCACAGGGTACAATAGTAAGGTCAGAGAACGACTCGGTTATTCTTGGCAACAAAACCTGGGCCCTTGAAAATTCAGTACTTATTGGTACAGCAGCCCATCCGCTCAGGGTGGGAAGCAAGACCGTGTTCGGGCACAAGTGCATTGTGGTCGGAGCTGAGATTGGAGATCTGTGTGAGATTGGAAACGGGACCACCTTTCTGCCTGGTTCAAAGATAGGCAATATGTGCATTTTCGGTGAAGGTACACTGATTCCCGAGGGAGTTGAAATTCCTGATGAGTCAGTTGTTTTAGGCAGACCTGGACGTATAATCAGAAAGCTTACTGAAGATGACAGGTCCATGATCAGAAGGATGCGGGGAGGGGACATTTCCATAGCTCCCTTTGAAGAGAATATTGTGGACAATGATAGCAAGGAGAGTGAAATAATGGGCAAGTTATACACAGTCAATGGCAAATATCCTCAGGTTTCAGATTCAGCATACATATTTGATACGGCAGAGATCAATGGAGATGTAAAGATAGGCGAAGGTTCCGTTATTGCCTCAGGTGTGAGGATCATCGGTAATACACACGGGCCCGTAATAATCGGGAACAACGTCCAGATACTTGAAAACACCGTTCTTCATCTTCTTCCAGACAACCAGCTGGTCATAGAGGATGATGTAACCATTGGCCCTGGCTGCATCATTCATGGGACGACCATCGGCAGGGCTAGTGTGATTGAATCAGGTGCCATTGTATGTGACTACAGTAAATTAGGTGCAAACACTCTGGTAAAATCAGGAACCCTTGTCAAGCAAAGGAGTGAATTCGGTGACAATGAAATCCTTGAGGGCTTTCCGGCTAAAAGTATTGGAAGGAATGAAGCAGAACTGAAGAGACCGGACTGGGCCATTAAGTTATAGGTTTTGCAATGATTAAAGGGTCAGTATGGAATTTCCCATACTGACCCTATTTTTATGATAGGCTGAGTATCTTCCTTGCTTCATCTGTTGTTGCAATTGGTCTTCCAACTGCCTTGGCTATGTTTATCACCCTTTGGACAAGCATCTTGTTTGTGGCAGGTACGCCCTTTTCAAACTCTATTGTGTCCTCAAGACCTGTCCTTACGTGACCGCCCAGGGCAATGGCCATGGTGATCATCTGAACCTGGGATCTCCCTATGCCAGATACTGTCCAGGTTGAACCCTTTGGAAGGCTTTCAACAAGGAACATAAGGTTTCTTGGGGTTCCCGGGATTGAGCCCTTTACATCCATTACCAGGTTGAAATGAAGAGGCCCCTTCAGTATTCCCTTCTTCTCTAGGAAGAGTGCATTTGAAAGCATTGCAGTGTCAAATATCTCAATTTCAGGCTTTATGTTGTTATCCAGCATCTTCTGTGCCAGCTCCTTTATCAGGTCTGGCGAATTGGCATTCACACTGGATGGAAAGTTTGATGACCCGGTTGCAAGGCTTGCCATTTCAACGTTAAGATCAAGCATCTGTCCTCTCCAGTCAACTGTGTTCTCACCGCCACGGGCACCTGTTGAAAGCTGCTTAATGATATCTATTTTCTCCTCATTAATCCTGTTTACAACCTGCTCGAAAAGGTCCCGTCTGCTGGTTGGCATACCCTTTTCATCCCTCACGTGGATATGGGCAACGGCTGCTCCAAGGTCTGCGCAATCCTTTGCATCCTTAACTATCTCATCCACAGTGACAGGCGTGCTTTCATTGAGGTCTTTGGTTGGAACATTTCCAGTGAGTGCTATGGTTACTATTAGTTTTTCCATGATAATCCCCCTTCAGCAGTTTAAAGGCTCTCGCAGACCTTCTTGATTCCCTTTTCCATTCTTTCATACAGGGAATCAACCTCTTCCCTGGTTATATTGATTGGAGGTGCAATAAGAACATGGTCTCCCTTTCCATTTGCTGATCCTCCACCTGGATAAAGGACAAGTCCTTCCTCCATGCAGGCGTTGTTTATCTTAGCATTCATCTTCAATGAAGGATCAAAGGGTTCCTTGGTCTCCTTGTCCTGAACAAACTCCATTCCTATCATAAGGCCCTTTCCTCTTATGTCTCCAACGATTGGATACTTGTATAGGTCCTGCATCTTTTCAATCAGGTACTCCCCTTGGGCTGCACCGTTCTGAATGAATTCCTCCCTTTCAATTATTTCCATAACCTTAAGGGCGATACCACATGAAAGGGGATTTGAAGCGTAGGTATGTCCATGGATAAAGTTTCCTGAGCCATCCACCATTATTGCATCAAACACCTTGTCATTGCAGACTGCTGCTCCCATTGGTGTGTAGCCGCTGCTGAGTCCCTTTGCAACAGCAATAATATCCGGTGAAGCATCAAACAGCTTTGATGCCATTGTCTCTCCGGTTCTTCCTGAGCCTGCCATTACCTCATCCATTATAAAGAGGATGTCGTACTTGTCACAGATTTCCCTTACCATATCAAAATAGATCTTCTCCGGGTGAGCTCCAGGCGCCGCCGATCCCACCACTGGTTCAGTTATGAAGGCTGCAATATTCTGTGCCCCCTGTCTGAGTATTTCAGTTTCCAGCTCCTGGGCTGCCTTTACACTTGTTTCATAAAGGGTCTCCGCTCCCCATGGATTTCTGTAGTGGTAGAACTGCTCAATCTTGGGGAAGTTTGCAAGCATGGGGTCATAGACCTTTCTTCTACCGATTGTTCCGGTCATTGAAAGGGAACCCAGAGTTGCCCCATGGTAGGAGTTCCACTTTGATATTACCTTCCACTTGCTTGACTGGACCCCATCCCTTTCAACGTAGTATTGTCTTGCCATTTTCATTGCAGTCTCAGTGGCCTCCGAGCCACCTGATACGAAGTATACGTGGTCAAGGCCTTCCGGACACCAGCTGGCAACCTTCTCTGCACAGTCCTCAATCACATCCACAGTCCATCTTGACAGGTGGGTAAAGGCAATTCTTTCAGTCTGTTCCTTGGCAAATTCAGCAACCTCCTTATTGCCATGGCCAATATTTGCAACTGCTGATCCTGAACAGCCGTCTATGTACTCCCTGCCGTCCTCTCCGTAAAGGTAGATTCCTTGGCCCCTGTCTATTCTTGGGTAATGCCAGTTCTGATTTCTATAGAACACATAATTTTTAGGTGCTTTGTTTAAACTCATGATTAATCCCCTTTCTTTAGGATCCAGGAAATCAGATAAGTCACCATTGTTCTTAGGAACTAATGCTCACTGTTGGTCATTCCTTCGACCAGTTATCTGAAGCAAGATCCTCGTATTTCTCAACTACCTTCTTTATAGCCACAATTATTGCCTTCTGAGCAGACCCGTGATATCTGGCTTTGATTTCATCAAAGAGGATCTCAATATCATCCTCCTTAAGGTTGAAGCATACAATAATGTCCCGGAGGAATTCTGCGGCAACATCTGTTAAAAGTGTTACTGAAGCATTCTCAACAATTCCGGTTTCCGTATTGATTATAAGTCCAACATCCAGTGACTTGTAGACACTTTCTGATGGTATTCCTGTTGGCAGCTTGGAAAAGCTACTCACATAGATTGTCTTTTTAGGATATTTCATGGTATCACACTCCGTTTTTATTTCATTATCTCACAAGCACCTCCCCATAAACAATATTGAGTGTCTCCATGGTGATTTTTCAAAAAAAAACAGCCCAAAAATAGTTATTACTATTTAGAGCTGGATTTTACATGATTATGACTTCACGGGTAGCGAAGCCCTCATTGTAAAGCAACATTTAAATATTTAATTTTCTTACACTTTAATATACCATAGCTTATTTATGGTGGCAACTAAAAGTATGTTAAATTATTTTGTTATTTTTTTCTTACTTGAATTTATATAGGTTGAGCCCAATTTCCTGATTGAACTCCCTATCAAGCTCTCCATCAATTGATTCAATGATAATTTCTCCTGTGGCACTGATGACTCCTCTTGAAAAGTGACCTCCCTGCACCTTGTATTCACTGTCTCCAAGTGTTGCATGGAGATGAAGGTATGTTTCTCCATCCATTGTTGATATGTTTCCAAGAAGGGATGTGATTTCATAATCCCCCTTAAGGTCAACTGAATGATATTCCTTCTCCTTTGTTTCAAAAAGTCCAATGGTAGCCTCTCCAACAGCGCCTATACCCTTTATCCATCCAAGCTTTATCTCCTGCTGACTACAAAACTTCTTAAGGGTCTCCACGATTTCCTCTCCCTTGTCCAGTCTTACTATATACTTGTTTCCAAACTTGGTAAATTCCATAAGATCACACCTTTCATACTTCCACTCTATCGTTCTATGTAATAGGCTGCAAGGGACAATACAAGGCTTGTAATTGCAAGAAACCGGAATATCAGGTCCAGGGCAAAGTCACTGTTCTTGACCTTTTCGGAAGTCTCCCCCTGAAACATGGTTTCACTGAATTTGGCGGCCAGAAATTTATCCGATCTCCCTCCAATGCCCATTGGACTTGCACTTCCACCTATCCAACGGAAGGCGAAAAAGGTTCCAAATACGACAAACCATATAAAAAAGAAACTCTCGCTGATTACAAACCCTCTTCTGTATAAGAAGTATAGCTCGATAATAATTGCCGGAACTAAAATCTTAAGGGTTCTCTTGTGCTCTTTTTTCATCCTTTCACTCCTCGTATAATATGTT
>CAYMHD010000041.1:0-13396 GCA_964390135.1 uncultured Gudongella sp.
CCTTCAATGAAATGTTTGGCATTGAAACCAAGGTTGTTGCAGTAGGTACAGGAGCCGCACTCCAGATGGGGGTTGATGGTGAGGCAGACGTACTTCTAGCCCATGCAAAGGCTCAGGAGGAAGAGCTTGTAACCAATGGAGATACCATTGAAAGATTTGATGTAATGTATAATGACTTTATAATAGTTGGTCCTCCATCAGATCCAGCAGGTCTTGCGGAAAATGCTCCTGCCGATGTAAATGCCGGCTATGCTTTGATTGCAGAAAACCAAGCTCCATTTGTATCAAGGGGAGACAACTCAGGTACAAATATTAAAGAATTATCCCTTTGGGAATCCTCAGGAGTTGGAACACCTTCAGGCGATTGGTATATTGAGGCTGGCCAGGGAATGGGAGATGTTATCCTTATGGCAAGCGAAATGGAAGCATACACTATGACTGACAGGGCTACCTACCTGGCCATGAAGGATGATGTGGACCTTGAGATAGTACTTGAGGGTGACGAAACCCTCTTCAACCAGTACGGAGTTATGGCTGTAAACCCTGATAAGGGAGACCACATAAACTATCCCGCGGCTGAAAGGTTCGTAGACTGGATACTGGCACCTGAAACCCAGGAAATGATTGCTGAGTTTGGTGTTGAGGAGTACGGGGAACCTCTTTTCTTCCCAAACGCTAAATAATTTTACTTCATAGCTTAAGCAAGTCAACTGAGTTAATGATTTAAATCATACTGCCCCGAAAGGGGCAGTATTAAGGAGTTTTCTATGGATAATTTTGTAAGTGGCTTCCAGGATGCCTTTCAGCTAATAATTAATCTGGATCCTGAATTCTTTGAAATAGTAAGACTGTCAATGGTTGTATCCCTTACAGCCACATTCCTTGCTGCCATTATTGCCATTCCCTTCGGTACCTGGTTGGGAATAAAGGAATTCCCAGGGAAAAAAATTCTGGTAAGGATAATCTACACCCTGATGAGTATGCCGCCTGTTGTAATAGGGTTGGTTCTATTTCTGCTGTTCCTTAGAAATGGACCCTTGGGGAATTTCAGGCTAAACTTCACTGCTACCGCCATGATCATTGCTCAGTTTGTGCTTGTAACCCCCATTATTACTGGCGTGGTGCTTAATGGGACCAAGGACAGGGGGCCTGATATCCAGGACCTGGCACGAACAATGGGTGCGAGCCCAACACAGACCGTCTGGCTCCTTATCAGGGAGTTGAGGATAAATATACTTTCAGCCGTTGTCACAGGCTACGGAAGGGCCATGTCAGAGGTTGGGGCGGTTATGGTTGTCGGTGGAAACATCAAGGGACATACCCGTATAATGACCACCACCATTGCCATGCTAAGAAACATGGGAGAATATTCCCTTGCCATTGCTACGGGGATTGTTCTTTTGCTGATATCCTTTCTTATAAATTCACTGCTTTATCATTGGCAGCAGGAGCGTTGATATGAATATTACAATCGACTCATTGACAAAAAAATATAATAACAAGGCTGTTTTGGACATCCCTGAAATGACGTTCGATGAGGGTTGTCTGTGGGGCATCCTCGGCCCAAACGGGTCTGGCAAGACAACGCTGGTCAGGATAATAGCTGGGATTTTGGACTCATGCTCAGGTAGTGTGCTCTATCAGGGTGATCTGTACAGCGATTCAATAAAAAAGGCGATGACTCTTGTATTTCAGAGGCCTTACCTTATTAGGTCAACTGTCTATGAAAACATAGCCTACCCCTTGAGAATAAGGGATATGAATGAGAATGAGATCTCACTGAGAGTTGATGAAATGATAGAATCCTTCAAGATTCAATCCATCCGTGACCAAAAGGCCTGGACCCTTTCCGGTGGAGAAGCTCAGAAGGTAGCCCTGGCAAGGGCACTTGTCTTCAAGCCACGAATTCTTATTCTGGATGAACCCACATCAAACATTGACCCTGAATCCATCATGCTGCTGGAAGAAAGAATACTGGATTACTACAGAAAAGAAAAGCCCACCATTCTGATGGTCACCCACAATATCCAACAGGCCAAACGGCTTTGCAACCGGATTGCTTTCATGAACCAGGGAGAGATAATCGACAGTGGCAGTCCAGCTGAGATATTTGGACCTGGTGCCATGCCTAAAATAAAGGATTTCATTAAAAAGGGATTGATCTAACAAAACCCCCGCCTGATATTTTTCAGGTGGGGGTTCTTTAAATTGCAATTTTTATAATTGTTCAATTCTCCAGTCAATTGGTTCCATCCCATTTGATTGGAGGAATTCATTTGTCCTTGAAAATGGTTTGGAGCCGAAGAATCCCCTGTATGCAGCCAATGGACTTGGATGGGGTGACTTGATTATGTGGTGCTTATCCGTGTCAATCATCCCTTCCTTGGCTATAGCCTGGCTTCCCCATAGAATAAAGACCATGGGTCTTTCCCTTTCATTTAGGATCTGGATGATTCTATCGGTGAATATCTCCCAGCCCTTGTTTCTGTGGGAATTTGCCTGTCCGGCCCTAACAGTCAGAACCGTATTGATCATTAGGACACCTTCCCTTGCCCATTTTTCAAGGTACCCATGGTTGGGGATCTCATAGCCCAAATCGTTTCTCAATTCCTTGTAGATGTTCACAAGTGAAGGAGGGAGACCTATCCCTGGCTTGACGCTGAAGCACAGCCCATGGGCCTGACCAGGCCCATGGTAGGGGTCCTGTCCGATTATTACAGCCTTGACATCATTGTAGTCTGTATAGTGCAGGGCATTGAATATGCTGTATTTGTCCGGATATATTGTCCCTGTTCCATATTCCTCTATCAGAAACTCTCTAAGCTTAAGATAATAATCCTTTTCCATCTCCTCCTTGAGCAATTCCTGCCAGGTGTTTTCAAATATTTTCTTCATAATTCACCCCTATATTTCCAGGAGATAATCCACAACCTCAGGTACTCTTCTTTCCTTGACATACACCCTAGGCAGTCTCTTGGTGAGCATGCATAGTACCGATGCAGGTATCTGACCTATCTGATTCGCTATCTCCTCGATTGTAATCTCTTCTTCACCCTGAGCACCCATAAGCACAGCTTCATCTCCACGCTTTACATTCATACCTGTAACATCGAGCATTAGCTGATCCATGCAGATTCGACCTATTATGGGGACTCTCTTTCCATCCACCAGGGCATACCCCCTGTTGCTCAGGTCTCTGCTCCATCCATCAGCATAGCCAAGGGGGACAGTTGCCACCTGGGTCCTTGAGTTTGCTTCAAAGGTTAGGCCATAGCTTACCTTCTCTCCCTTTTCAATGGTCTTTACATGGGATATCTGGGCCTTAAGGCTTATACAGGGCTTAAGAGGGAGTGTCTCCCTCTTCGCCTCAGGATATGGATATATTCCATAAAGAATGATTCCCGCCCGTACCATATCCAATCCGAATTGCGGGAAATTCATGATGGCTGCGCTGTTGCTGACGTGTTTAACCGGAATGTCTATGCCATTCTCATAGAGCATTCTGCAAAAGCTCCTGAATCTTTCCATGGACCCTTCAGTGTACTCATGGTCATCATCAGCTGCTGGAAAATGAGTAAACATCCCTTCAATTATGATATTGTCCATCTCCTTGATTCGTCCAACTTCCTGGAGTGTTTTCTCATCGGGTAAAAATCCAAGTCGATTCATCCCAGTTTCAATCTTAAGGTGAATCACCGCATCCTTGTTCATGGATTTTGCAACCTTTGCAAAATGCTCTGCCTGTTCCTCAAGATAGACTGTAAGCCGGATTCCCTTTTCTATTGCAGTCTCCGCAAGGTACTCAGGTGTATAGCCCATTACCAGCACCTGGGCATGGGGAGAGTGATTCTTTATGTGAATGGCTTCGGATAGATGTGCAACCCCAAACCTCCTAACCCCAAGGTCCATTAGCTCCCTGACGATTGAAGCTGCTCCATGTCCGTATGCATCAGCCTTGACAATAGCCATGATATCCGCAGTATCCCTTACAAGCTTTCTGATTTCATTATAGTTGAAGTGGAGATTATCAAGGTCAATCTCCAGCCATGCAGGTCTTGTTAAATCCATAATCTAATCCCCCTTCTCAACCAGGTTCTTCCAATATCTTACGGGCATATATGCCCTTTGCTGACGTTTGTTTCTTCTGCTCTCAATGTTGGCACTCCTGTAGTACTCCCTCCACATGTCCTGATAGTCTTCCTCATCTTCATAAAGCACCACATCCGTTGGCTTTTCTATGCTTCTTATGGTCCACTCCCGAGTATCGTAAAAGACAGCCACACCTCTTTTGATATCATGGATTATCCATCTTTCAGCTGGGATCCTTTCCACAAAGTGAGGTGCCAAAAGGGCCACAACATTGTGGTCAGGCTCAACCTGTGAGTAGAATATTCCATTCTGAAGTCTTTTGAACCTCACCAGACCTAGAAACCTGTGTACCTCAAGCCTCACCTTGTGGTATATCTCCTCCAGATCCCTCACGGCAGGATTTGTCTGGTAGTCATCTATTCCAGACCCAATCCTGAAGCCTTCTCTTAAGTATCTCAAGATAATTATACCACTATCCTCCATTTCTGAAAGATAAACATTGTATATTCTCCTGAGGGAATAGTGGGAAATCTTCTCCTCGATGGCATTATAAACCCTCTCCCACCTCTCCTTGTCAGTCTCAACCCTCTTGTAGGTGAATAAAAAATTGGACCCTTCCTCCCAGATGGGAAGGAGGGCCACAGGGTCAACCTTATCGTAATATATATGGTAAATTGCAGTAAGCAGGCCTTCAAAGGACCCGTCATACAGATATGCCAGTTTTGTTTCCACCGTCTTCACCCCCTGAAAGATCAAATATAGACAGCTGTTCTACCCCCATGGAGCTACCCCCAATGATTGCACTCCTGATTTTGACATCATCCATGGAGGATATGCCATAGTGTCTGCCATCAATTGTTATAAAATGCTTGGCTCTCTTTAGGGCAACCCCCATTTTCTTCAGGTCATCGTAGCCAACCTTTGAAAACCTTCTACTGCTGATTATCCTCCTGGCAGACTTTACTCCGATTCCAGGCACCTTCAAAAGCAGCTCGTAGTCTGCCCTGTTGATCTCCAATGGAAACAGATGCATGTTTCTAAGTGCCCAATCACACTTTGGATCAAGGAGAAGGTCAAAGTCAGGCTTTTCCTCACTCAAAAGCTCCGCAGCCTGAAATCCGTAAAATCTGAGTAGCCAGTCAGCCTGATAAAGCCTGTTCTCCCTCAAGAGGGGAGGTGCCTTTATCTGGGGCAAGAGTGGATTGGTCGATACTGGGACAAAGGCAGAGTAGTAGACCCTTTTCAGGCCATAGCCCTGATATAGATTCTCCGAAAGGTTGAGGATCCTGTAATCTGAATCCCTTGTGGCCCCTACAATCAATTGGGTGGTTTGCCCAGCAGGCACGTATTTTGGAGCACTTCTGAAAACCCTTCTCTCCTCCTGGTACCTTGTAATCCCCTGGTTTATCTGAGTCATTGGGAGAAGGATGTCCTTCTTCTTCTTTTGGGGGGCCAGTAGCTTCAGTCCTTCGTCTGTGGGTAACTCAATGTTGACACTCAACCTATCCACATGGACCGCCACCTTGTCCAGGATCTCCCTGTCAGCTCCAGGAATGGCTTTTAGGTGTATGTAGCCGTTGAAGTTTTCCACTTCCCTAAGCCGTCTCACGATTTCCAAAAACCTTTCCATGGTGTGGTTTGGTGATTTTACAACCGCTGAGCTTAGGAAGAGGCCCTCTATGTAATTTCTCTTATAGAAGTTTATTGTTATGTCAATGATTTCATCTGGCGTAAAGGTGGCTCTGGGAATGTCATTGGAGCTTCTGCTGACACAGTAGGCACAATCGTAGATGCAGGAATTTGACATGAGGATCTTAAGCAGGGATATGCACCTGCCATCATCAGTCCAGGAGTGACAGATTCCAGCCTCGCTTGCATTACCAAGGCCACCCTTCCTGTTGGCTCTGGTGCTGCCGCTGGAGGAGCAAGAAACGTCGTATTTGGCTGCATCTGAAAGAATTCTTAGCTTAGCTATTGTATCAAGCATAAAAAACACCTCAAGAAAGATTTTCTTGAGGTTATTATATCATGTTAATGTTTTTTAGGCAAACATTTGTTCGACTACACATCAATCCTCCAATGCTTTGGTGCAACCAGTGCAATGATTGTAAACAGCTCCAGTCTTCCCAGTAGCATAAGCAATGAAAGCCATATTTTTGTTGGAATTGAGAAGAAGCTGTAGTTCTGCGTCGGACCAACAAGCTCCAGGCCCGGACCGATGTTGCCCAATGTAGCCGCAACAGCGCTTCCTGCGGTTATAAGATCCACCTGCTCAAGTGAAACCAATAGGGTTGAAAACAAAAACAGAAGCAGGTATAGTGCTAAAAAGCTGTTTATTCTTGCAACGGTTTCATTTGAAACCACCTTGTTGTTCACTTTGACCGGCATCATGGCCCTTGGATGGTAAAGCTTTCCTACCTCACGCTTTACAAGCTTCATCATTACAAGCATCCTTATGATCTTCATACCTCCACCTGTTGAGCCTGCACTGGCACCTACAAACATCAGGATCAGGAGAATACCCTTGCTGAAGGTTGGCCAGAGGTCAAAGTCAGCAGTTCCATAACCAGTGGTGGTTATGATGGATGAAACCTGGAAGAATGAATCCCTGAGGGAGTACCCAACGTTGTGGTAGCTGACAAGCCAAAGGTCAATGGCAATTGCTACTGTTGCGATTGCAATTATCTTTATATATAGTCTAAACTCCTCATCCTTGAACAGCTCTGTTGGCTTTCCTCTGAAAAATGAATAGTATAGGGAGAAGTTGACGCCTGATGCCACCATGAAAAATGCTATCACCATGTGGATATAGGTGCTGTCGTAGTCTCCGATGCTACCATTTCTATTGGAAAATCCTCCCGTACCTACGGTACCGAATGTGTGGATAAAGGATTCGTATATACTCATCCCGCCTATTGTAAGAAGAAGCACCTCTGCCAATGTTATGGTTACATAGGTTATATATAGTATCTTGGCAGTGTCCCGGAGTCTGGGAGCGATTTTTCCGGCAACAGGGCCGGGGGATTCCGCCTTGAATATCTGAAAGCCACCAATTCCCAGTGCAGGCATTAGGGCCAGTGTGAATACAAGTATTCCCATCCCACCAATCCAATGGGTGAAGGACCTCCAGAACAAGACGCCCTGGGGAAGCCCTTCAATTTCAGTGAGAATTGTGGCTCCCGTGGTGGTAAATCCAGATACTATTTCAAAAAATGCATCCACGTAATTGACCGTTGAACCTGAAAGGTACAATGGAAGAGCTCCCATCACAGATGCAAAAACCCATCCCAAGGCTACTATTGCAAGACCTTCCTTGGCTCCAATGGATGTTTGCACACTTTTTTTTCTTGTCATCAAGCCGCCTATTACAGCTGTTAAAAGTATTGTTATAAGAAAGGGAATCCTATCCGGACCCTGACTTGAAAGTGCTATCAAATATGAAGGCAGCATTAGAGCCGCTTCAACTATCAGCAGGCTTCCCAGCACTCTTATTACGATTCCATAGTTCACCGAACAGACCTCCCTTTTTCGGTTTAAAGAACATCTTCAAGCCTGCAAGATTTTCTGAAAGACAGAATACAACTATTCTGTCATTGGCTTTAAGCTCAGTGTTTCCCTTTGGGATAATTACGTCATTGTCCCTTACGACTGCCCCGATTATCATGCCCTTTGGCATGGCAAGGTCTATGAGCTTTTTGCCTACACAGGGCAGGTCCTTGTCAATGATTATCTCTGTGACTTCAGCATTTCCTCCAAGCAGCAGGGAAACTGAGACCACTTTTCCGCCTCTTATATACTTCAGTATGCTGCTTGCAGTTATATATACAGGATTTATGGCTGCATCAATCTTTAGCCTGTCTATGATCTTGATATAGTTGGAACGGCTGATTTTTGCAATGGATTTTCTTACTCCCGATTGCTTGGCCATCAGAGCCATCAGGAGATTTTCTTCATCCAATCCGGTCCCCCCTATGAAGGCATCCATACTACTGAGGTTTTCCTCCTCAAGAAGGTGTATGTCTGTACCGTCACCATGTATTATCAGGACGTTGTCAAGGAGCTCTGAAAGGTCCTGGCATCTCTTCTTTTCCTGCTCAATCAGGGTAACCTGAATCTTATTCCTTTCAAGCCTCTGGGCAAGGTAGTAGCCTACGTTTCCTCCACCAAGAATCATGGCGGACCTTATGAGCTTTGTCTTGTAGTCCTCGCCTAGTCTTCCACTTATCTTTTCAATTTCATTGGCTTTACCAATGACATGAATTATGTCTCCCTTTAGTATTTCAGTGGACCCGTTTGGAATTATTAGGTTCCCTTCACGGGATATGGCTGTTATCAATAGTGAATCCAGACCCTTAAGGTCCATTATCCTCATTCCTACGAACTCCTGGTTGTCTCCAACATTGAAGTCCACCATCTGCACCTTACCGCTTGCAAATTCATCCGTGTAAAAGCTGTAGCCTTTCCTCAGGTATTTCTCCATGGCAACTGCAGCTGCCAAGTCTGGCTTCACGATATGGTCAATTCCCAGTTCAGCCTTTATGAAATCGATCTGCTGCATGTACTCAGGATTTCTGATTCTCGCGATGGTTTGCTTACATCCAAGCTTTTTTGCAAGGGTACATATCAAGGTGTTGGTCTCATCATTTTCCGTACTCCCCACCAGAAGGTCATACTCCGCTATTCCCAGCTCCCTCATCATTCGAATATCTATGCCATTGGCCACAACAGTCAACACGTCAAGATGTTCGTTGAGCCTCTCAAGAACCTTGTTGCTGCTGTCCATTACAGTTACGTCTATATTCTCAGCTATCAGAAATTCAGCCAGCTTTGATCCCAGCTTGCCTGCTCCGACAATCATTGCCTTCATCTTTTCACCCCTTCTAACATTTTACTGAATATATGGATTTCATATTGTATTTACATGCATCCCATAACAAGCTCCATCCATTAAAATAACAGGCGGTGCATCACTCACCCGCCTAAAAATCAACCCACTATGATTTTTCGCATATTTCTTCAATTACAGTATACTATATTCCCATCAGGATTCCAACTTATTAAACAGCAGATCTTTTTTTGGGTTATTATTGACATATGTCCATATAGGAGTATAATGATAGTAGAAGCAGATAATGATTATCAATTACAAAAGGAGGATTTATTATGCCTAGATTTGATATGACAGGACCAATGGGTGCTGGACCTTTTACAGGAAGAGGCATGGGATACTGTGCTCAAAGAGCCTATGGAGGCATGGGCTATGGAAGAGGAGCAGGAAGAGGTTATGGAAGAGGAGTTGGCTATGGACGTGGCATGGGTTTTCGAAGAGGGCCAGTTTTTGGTCCGGTCTATTACGATATGCCAATAGAAACCGAAAGGGAATTGCTGGAAGAGGATCTGGCATATCTTGAAGACCAGCTTGCAGCAGTTAAAGAAGCTCTATCAAAGATTGATAAAGAATAGGAGGTCATGGAATGATAATAGGAATACCAGCAGACATCGAAGACATGAATGGACCCGTTAGCGGATCCTTCGGAAGGGCACCATATTATTTTATCTATGACGACCAAAAAGAGGCAGGATATTTTGTTGAGAATACAGCTGCCACAGCACAGGGTGGCGCTGGTGTGAAGGCTGCACAGATTCTTGTGGATCAGAAGTCGGAAGTGGTAATATCACCACAGCTGGGGGAGAATGCAGCAATGGTGTTGCGGGACGCAAATATTGAGCTATTCCAGTCACAGGATGGCAGCCTTATGGATAACGTGCTTCTGTTTAGGGATGGCAAACTTGAGAAGCTAAATAATATCCATGAAGGGTTTCATAAGCACTAGTCATGAAAATAGCGGTTTTAAGTGGTAAGGGAGGCACTGGAAAGACCTTTGTATCCACAAACCTCTCCAGAGTCATTGGCAACTCAACATATCTGGATTGTGACGTGGAAGAACCAAACGGCCATCTGTTTCTAAAGGGTCCCGTCCTTGAGACAAGTCCAGTTGCTCTACCTATACCGATTATTGACCATCAGCTTTGTGACGGCTGTAAGAAATGTGTTGATTTTTGTCAATTTAACGCATTGGCATACACTGGTAAGAGGGTTTTGGTATTTGAAAAGATCTGTCATTCCTGCGGAGGTTGTGAAATCATATGTCCGCAGAATGCCATAAAAGAGGTCCCTAGAGAAATCGGTAAAATTGAAAAGCGTTCATATGAAGATACAACACTTTATACGGGAATGCTCAACACGGGAGAGGAATCTGGAACAGCAATCATAGGCGAGCTTTTAAAAAAGGTTTCTGAAGAGGACTCCGTTGTCATAGACTGTCCTCCTGGAAGCTCCTGTGTTGTGATGGACTCCATAAAGGATGCAGACTATTGTCTTCTTGTTGCTGAGCCTTCAATATTCGGATCACACAATCTTAGGATGGTCCATGAGCTGGTCAGTCTTTTTGAAAAGCCCTTGGGAGTTGTCCTGAACAAGACCCTGGGTGATAGAAATCCATCTGAGGACTACTGTCAGGAGATGGGATTGGATATACTACTCAGGATTCCATGGAGTGACGAGCTTGGAAATTACAATGCAGAGGGGATTATTGCAGCTGAGCAGAAGGATGAATACAGAAATATGTTTACAGACCTTCTCAACAGAATCCATGAGGAGGTGTCCGTATGAAGCAGGTACTGATACTTAGCGGGAAGGGTGGTACAGGTAAGACCACACTTTCCAGTTCATTGATAAAACTCTCGGGAGCAAAGGCATATGCTGACTGCGATGTGGATGCTCCAAACCTTCATCTTGTTATGGATGAAGCACTGGAGCCCAGCAAATCTGATTTCTACGGGCTACCAGCGGCGCAGATTGATACGGATAAGTGCATTTCATGCGATCTTTGCAGACAGAAGTGTCGATTTGATGCAATAAATGTTACAGATGTATACACTGTTGACAGGTTTGCCTGCGAAGGTTGTGCAGTTTGTCAGCTTGTTTGCCCCGCAGATGCCATTACCATGGTAGGGAGGGTTACAGGACATCTAAAGCTCCATGAAAACAATCATATTTTTTCAACTGCAGAGCTATGTATGGGAAGCGGCAATTCAGGACTCCTTGTAACCGAGGTCAAAAAACCTTTAAAGGACTGGAATAACAGGGCTCCTCTTGCCATAATTGACGGTTCTCCTGGAATAGGATGCCCTGTAATTGCATCCATCAGTGGTGTGGACCTTGTGGTTCTTGTAACAGAGCCTACACTCTCCGGATTCAGTGACATGGAGCGAATAGTTGAAACATCTAGGGGCTTTCCTGCAGGAGTAGCGGTTTGCATAAACAAATATGACCTTCACTTGAAAAATACGGAAATAATTGAAAATTACTGCAAGGACAAAGACATCCCCCTTCTCGGGAAAATACCATATGACAGAGAAGCGGTCAGTCTCGTCAATCAAGGTAAAACCCTTGTTGACAAAAATGGACCTGCAAGGGATGCGATAGAAGAGATATTAGAAGGGGTATTGGGACTAATCAATATAAAGGAGGACGAAATATGAAAATAGCCATAGCAGCCGACAATAAGAAGGTGGCTCAGCATTTTGGACATTGTGAAGCCTTTGAGTGCTTTACCACTGATGGAAACGGTATAACTGGATGGGATACCATTAAGAATCCAGGTCACAAGCCAGGCTTTCTGCCAGTATATCTGCACGAAAAGGGCATTGATGTAATAATCGCAGGAGGAATGGGTCAAAGTGCTTCAGACCTGTTCACAAGAAACGGGATCAAGGTAATCTGTGGTGCCTCGGGACCAATTGAAAAGGTCGCTGAGAACTATGTGGATAACACTCTCCAGTCCACAGGCTCTCTTTGCGAGGACCACAATCATTGATGTATATTCTAACACGTAGAAAAGACCGGGATTTCCCGGTCTTTTCTACGTCTGTACGATCATATTTGGAGCACAGTAGTAATCAGTAACCCCGGATATGATATTGTTACTGCCAAGCCTTGTATAGAGTCCTCTGTATTCTCTGTTGTACATGAATATACCAACAATTGAACCTAGACTCTCTGCCTTGAACCTGCCCTCCTCATAAAATACAAATTCTCTCTTATATGGGTCTATAAATTCCTGGTAGATATAGTCCCTGTTGAAGGTGTCCCTCAGTATGGATTCCCACCTTTCCTCCTTAAAATCCCTTCCTGGATAAACACCCTGTGATGCATTCATATCCATGGGTTTAATGATGTATCTGTTCTTGTTATTAAGGACCTCCTGAAACACTTCCTCTTCCCCTTTGAACAGACCTGTAAATGGAATATGCTTTCGGATGAATTCCCTTTGATCCTCCCTCAAACCATCCAGGGTATCCTGGTCGTGGAGTATCTTGAAGAATATCTTGTTGTGGATAACCTGGGACCTTATGGTCCCTACCACGCAGACTGCATCCTCCATATAGGCATCAACAAAATCCTGTACCTGTTCATACTTCTCAATAAGCTCGAAGGTCACTATTCTCCTGTAGACTAGGTCAATCCTGTAGTCTTTGTGATAGAGGACTCCATCTCTGTATTCCAGATTTCTGGGGTCAGCAATTATGCAGCTATAGCCTTCCTTTTCATAGGTTTCCTTAAACAGCTTAAACTCCTCGGATGTCCCACTTTCGGTAAAATCAACAATGGCCACATTGGGTTTCTTTCCTGTCTCATCCCACTTTCGGTAAATCTTAATGCTTTCCCTAACCCAGCTCTTGATCAGCTCAGGATTTCTTACAGGATGTTCCCTGATAAAATCCTCCATGGCTCTTGATCTAAGGAGTATTTCTCCGATTGTATTATCCTCATTCATGGCCGAGGACCCATCGGTGTTCAGTTCACAGAACTTGAAGTTTTCCCGGTCCCTGTAGAATACGTCAAATCTTCCAATGGGAACGTGCACACCGTACCTGTTGTCCCTAAGAATCATCCTTTCGATAAAGTCCGGGAAGCCAAACTTTTTCCTGAACTCCTTGTCACGAATATACCTGTCAGTTATACTCTCGCCAATATCCATCATCATCTTTCCAATCCACTTGAAGTCTTCCTCCTCACTTTCCGAAAAGAACATTGGATTGTATAGAAATGGTACCGGCTTGTTCTTGTATATTGCAGTGGAGTTGGCTACCCTCTCCACAGTCTTTATATAATCATCCTTATACCTTTCCTGGTTTTCCAGAACCATTTCCAGGTACATCTTTTGATACTTTTCACCTGTCATAGCTTCACCTCATTATCTGTGCATTGCCCACTCAATTGCATATTTTCTATCACCACTCA
>CAYMHD010000042.1:0-5159 GCA_964390135.1 uncultured Gudongella sp.
TATGAAAAGAACAGAATGATAGACAAGGGAATGGCCCTTCTGGAAGAATAGAAGAGCCATTTTCATATCCTATTTAAGCTTTTTGGAAAGCAGCACAATTCTAGCAAGCCTTTCTCCCGTTTTCTCCAATAGAAGTCCAGCCTCACCCATTGCCTCACCAAGGCCCATTGGTCCATCAACAATAGGGAGGATAAGGTCAATCCCCATTGAGTAGAGCCCTTCCGCTCCGTCTCCCACACCTCCAGCGATTGCAACAAGAGGCTTATTGAGCTTCCTGGCCCGCTTTGCGACACCAGCCGGAACCTTGCCCTTGACAGATTGTCCGTCAATCCTTCCCTCTCCCGTTATTACAAGGTCCACACCCTTTAACCGGTCATCGAACTTGAGAATATCAAGGACCATTTCTATCCCCGGTTTAAGGTCCGCTCCGCAAAATGCCATCAGGCCTCCACCAAGACCACCCGCCGCACCAGAACCAGGGATATCTGCCATTTCAACATTCATATCACTCTTAAGTATATCTGCCAAATGCCTTAGGTTTTTATCCAGAAGCCTGACCATATCAGGATCAGCACCCTTTTGGGGACCATAGACAAAGGCTGCCCCATCAGTTCCAAAGAGTGGATTTTCAACATCACACATGACTGTAATCCGGGCATCCTTAAGGAGGGGAGTCACCTTTGACCTGTCAATCCTATAAAGCTGCCCAAGGCTTCCACCGCCCTCCGGCAACTCATTTCCATCACCGTCAATAAATCTGTAGCCCAGGGCCCTTGCCATCCCCATTCCACCATCATTTGTAGCGGATCCTCCTATTCCCACATAGACTCTTCTAAAGCCTCTGTCAAGGGCTGACAGGATAAGCTCTCCGGTACCATAGGTTGTTGTAAGGGTTGGGTTTCTCTTTTCCTCCTCCACAAGCACCAAGCCTGAAGCCTCTGCCATCTCGATGATGGCGATCTCATCCTGAACCACTCCATACTTGGCCCTTACCCTTTCTCCCAAGGGTCCTGTGACCTCCTCATAGATCAATTCCCCATCCATTCCTGAAACCAGGGTTTCAACCGTTCCCTCGCCGCCATCAGCCATTGGAAGCTTTGCAATTTCCACTTCCGGACAAATCCTAAGATAGCCCTTTTCAATCCTGTCCGCAACCTCCATGGTTGTTGCAGACCCCTTAAATGAATCAGCTGCTATTAGTATCTTCATTTTTATGCCTCCTGAGCTTTATTCAACACTTATTTTATTCTTGAATTTCTCCCTTAGGACCTTGCCGTATCCACTGACTCCAAACAGGGCGATTGATATAAGGATAATTCCTGAAACTATCCTTAGGTTCAGTGGCTCTGCAAGGAAGAAGTACCCAATTACAGCTGCCATAACCATCCTGCTTGAGGACAGCATGGAGCCGGTCGCCGAGTCAACGTACTTGAAGCCCTCTGTAGTGAAGACCTGTCCAAGAAAACCTGTCCCTGCAGCAAGCAGAACAATACCGGCTGAATCCATTGACAAGAGCCGGATGTCATCAATGACCAGAGGAAAATTAAGGAAGGTTCCAATCAGCATAAGATAGAATACAATGATAATGCTTGTCTCCGTCCTTCTTGCCTGTGTCAGGTATAGGATGGATGTTCCAGCAAAGAAGGCTGACCCAAAGGAAATCAGGTCCCCAATGTTAATGCTGCTTAAGTGTGGATCGGAAACAATATATGATCCCACAAGGATCAGAAAGAGATAGATAAATGCAGTTGGTCTAAGCCTCTCCCCTGTTACAAACCTTGCAAGGAGGAAAACGAAAACCGGATATGTAAGGTGGATCATGTTTGCATTTGTTATGGTGGTGTAGTTAAGGGATGCGGTCAAAAGAATCAAGGCAGATGCATTAAGTGCAGACCTTATGAAAACCGGTCTTTTCCTTACTGGCTTAAAGGAAATTCCCCGATACAGCATATAGGCTCCAAGACCTACCGTTCCAAGGAAGTATCTGACAAAGGATGTTACAACCGCGTTCATTTCGGTGGAATTGGAAACCACCTTGCCAAAAAATGTGCTTAAGGTAAAAAACAGAGATGACAAAAGCATCAGGAATACTCCCATTACGACCCTTCTTTCAAGTTTGATACTTAGATTATAGCATATTTCGTCTCTCAAAGGAAAAGCCCGGGAATAATCCCGGGACATTTTTAGCCTAATAGCTCCCTGTACATTTCTCGTTCAATTTTGATGTAATTCTCCACCTCATGATGAAGCTTCTCCATCCTTTTATAGGTGTTGTCATAGGTTGGGCAGCCGCTTTCCGGCATTGTATAGCTGTTGGTTTTTTCCTTAAGCCCCTCAAGCTCCCCAAGGAGAATGTCATTATCACCCTCAACCTCCTGGACGGTCCTTCTGATTTCTTCCAAAAGGTCCTCTGAGGGTTTCTTCTGGTAATCCCAGATCATGGGCAGAAGAACCATCTGCTTCTTCACAAGAGCAAGCTCAAGCTCGTTCTGGACCCTCCCATACTGTCTGTGGACCTGGATCAGCTCCTCCTTGCAATCCTCGTAATGAACCTTCAGTATCTTATAGGCCAGGCTCTTTATTACGGGCAGCTCCTGCTTGAGAAATCCATGATGGTTATCCGCTATATCCTTGATGGTTTCCTTTATATCCATATATTCCCTCCTGTTCAATTTTCTTTTTAGTATATACCCTAAGGGGTGGCTACTATCTCAAATTTTATCATAGAAAAGGGTCCATTCCCTCCATCCCCAGCTGCTCATCCTTCTTGGGCAGAGCTTTCCACTTGCATCAAAATGCCTGACCACCCTTTCCTTGGGTATTGCGTGCTTACTCATCAGCTCCCGAATGAGCACAATTCCTCTGCTTTTTGTCTCCTCCCAGTCACCATCAAGGTTTATGCAAAGCTCAACACCGATGGAGTTGCTGTTTGTAATTCCATATCTACCCCTACCGTCTCCACAATGCCAGGCGGCCTTGTGGTCCTCAACAGTCTGGATCACCTCCTTTGAATCAACGAAGTAGTGGGCTGATGCATTTCTTCCAGGCTGGCTGAAATACCTGTAATGGGCGTATGCATCCGCTCCACTCCTCGGGTTTCCAGTGTCGTGAACCACAATATATTCAATCCTCTTTCCCATCCTTGCTGCATGATTGTAAGCGATCAGTATTTTTCTATACATGTCTTGCCTCCATTTTTCCCTTCATCCTTTCCAATGCTCTCCTCTTTGTATTGATTACTGTTCTGTAGGTGATTCCATGACGCTTTGCAATATCACGAATCGACAGGCTCTCATAATAGAAGCCCAGAATCACCTGTCTCTCCCTGGTGGGAAGCTGGTGCACCATTTCCAGTATTTCAGAGCTCATTTCCCTGTCAATGTAATCCTCCTCCAGTTGAAAGGAATCTGCAAGGAGGTCCAATGGCTCCTCTCCATCCTGCCCTGTTGAAGCATTTAGGGACAGCAAGCTCCTGTTCCTGTTCTTTCCAAGGTAGTGGAATCTTAGCTTGGATTTGATGTAGCCAAGGAAGGGAACGCTGTAGTCCTCCCTGTACTCAGCCATTGAATCCAGTATAAGGAGCCTTCCCTCCTGAATCAGGTCCTCCATTTCATCAATCCTGTTGTAGTTTTTTCTTATTGAAGCTATTATCAGGGGCTGAAGCCTGATCAGCAGCTCAAGGACCGCATCCTCCCTGCCCACAGCAGCATCAAGATATATCTCCTGAATTGTTCTTTCCATGCCTTTCTCCTCTCAAGGCGCCTTACTTTATTCCCGGGTGACATAAGAATACCAGGCTTTGGCAAGCAACAAAAAAACAGAGTAGCTGCTTTTCAGGCAGCTACTCGTATCCGTTCTCCATCTTCAGGAGCAATGCATCAATTTTCATATACAGCCTTGCAATGTCAGACTTCATTGCCGGTCCATCCTGGCTAGTGTAGTATTCAATGGCCTCCACAACAAGGTCTGACCTCTTCCTTCCCATCAGTTCCCGCACAAGGTTACCCTGCCTCAATTGTTTTTTTGCAGTCTGCAATTTGCAGAGACAAGGGTGCTCGACACCATTTTCCATTCGTACAAACGTAAGTCCCTCCCTTGAAAATACCTTCCTGATACCCTTAAGCTTAAAGTATCCCATTGCACCGTCATCCTTTCCAATTGGCTCCCGAACCTTCAGCTGAATGTAGATTCTGTCGGGATCGATTGGTATGGGAAGGTTGCTCCTTGCTGAAACAAGCTTTCCATAATGATTGTTGGATGCCTTAAGGTCAAAATGATGGTAGGAGCAAAGCTTTCTCAAAAAAGTCCTTAATGTACTCCTTATGACAACCACATCCTCCTGTAAAAAGACCCTTGTGCAGTTTCCGGATTCTCCCTCGTAGGAAGGAACCATAACAAGAATATCCTGTTCAATCAATTCCTTCATCTGTTATACCTCCTGATGCAGCTCTGTGGCTTGAGCCTTGTTTTTCGATACCCTGATAGAAGCGAACTAAGAAAAATATACCAGAACACATGTTCGTTGTCAAGATTCAAAAAACCTGCTCCCTCTTGGAAGCAGGCCATTTTCAGCATTTTCAAAAAAGTTATCTTGTCAGTTCAACCACAGTCTGAAGCATCAATTCAGCTCCATTTCCAAGATCCTCATACTCGGTCCATTCCTCCGGATCATGGCTCAAACCTCCCACGCTTGGTACGAAGATTATGTTGGATGGGGCAATGGCTGCAAGTACCATTGCATCGTGGGCTGCCCCGGAATTCATGATATGGTACTTAAGACCCAGTTCCTCAGCCTTTTTCTTTAGAAGATCTCCATTATCCCTGTCCATTTCAACCGGTGGAAGGTATACCCCTCTTTTGAATTCAATCTCCACAGGGTCGGCATAGCCGATTTTCTCAAGCTCCGTTTGTACCTTTTCGCTCATTGTGTTGATAACCTGGGAATCTGTAGCCCGGATATCCACAGAAAGCTTAACCAGCTCGGGGATAACATTGGATGCATTTGGGTAGATGCTCATCTCACCAACAGTTGCCACAGCATCCTTTCCCGTTTCTCTTGCAATCTCGTTTACAGCCACAATGAATTTTGCAGCAGAAACCAGGGCATCCTTTCTTCCAGCCATTGGAGTTGTACCGGCGTGACCTGAAAGTCCCCTGAA
>CAYMHD010000042.1:5176-13131 GCA_964390135.1 uncultured Gudongella sp.
GTCCATTCCTGCACTTTCAAGGACTGGCCCCTGCTCAATATGAAGCTCAAGGAAGGATTTCACAGACCCCTTTTCTCTCCTGGCCTGCTCAAGGTCAACCTTGATTCCACACTCCTCCATTGCCTCCCTCAAGGGCTTGCCATTCATATCCTTGGTTCTGTCCAGCTCCTCCTGTGTAAGGAAGCCTGCCATGGCCCTTGTGTTCGACATTGCATTTCCAAACCTTGCACCCTCTTCGTCATTGAAGGCTGCAATCTCTATGGGATACCTGTGCTCTACTCCATTTTCATTCAAGGTTCTTGCTATTTCGATACCTGCTACTATTCCTGCCACACCATCAAATGGGCCTCCACCTACACCCGTATCATAGTGCGATCCAATCATGACAGGTGGCAATCCAGGCTCGGTTCCTTCCCTTCTTCCAAACAGGCTTCCATAGCCGTCCTGGTAAACCTTAAGTCCTGCAGCCTCCATCTGTGCCATAAGATAGCCCTTGGCCTGGATGTCCTCCTTTGAGAAGGCCAACCTTGTTACTCCCCTACCTGGAGTACTGCTGAAGGATGCCAGGTTGTTTATGTCCCTCTTCACTCTTTCCATATTTATCTTCATATGAATCCACCTTTCCAGTTAGATTATTCCCCTAAAAACTTGCTTCTCTCCTCAGTTGGAACAAGACTTCCCCCTGTTGACCAAACCATTTGAACAGGCTCCCTGTCAAGGTATCTGTCCTTGGTCAGGAACAGTCCGTTAAAGCCTGCTGTGGCCGAAGGTTCCACAAAGATTCCCTCCTGCCCGTAAAGGGCCCTCAGGTATTTGAAAAGCTTGTCATCCTGTATTGTGAAGGCTCCTGTTAGGAGCTTGTCCATAACCTTTCCCACAAATGAGGACGGTCTTCCTACAGCTAGTCCATCCGCCTCAGTTTTATTGTCCAAGCCTATATCCTCAACGGATATTCCGTCGTGCCTTCCTGTTGCAAGACCCAGAAGCATACATGGTGAATGGGTGGGCTCTGCAAAATGACACTCCACAAGGTCTCCATAGCTTAGCTTAAGACCGTAGGCAACGCCTCCCGGACCTCCGCCAACACCACAGGGAAGGTATACCACAAGGGGATGTTTTTCATCCACAATAACACCCATTTCCTCAAGCTGTGACTTGACCCTCATTCCACCAGCTGCATAGCCAAGGAATAGGTCCCTTGAGTTTTCATCATCCACAAAGTGGCTCATGGGGTCACTGTCGGAATCCCTTCTGCCTTCCTCCACTGCCTTTGAGTAGTCATCGGGGTATTCAACCACCGTGACTCCCTTTGACCTAAGCATGTCCTTCTTCCACTGCTTGGCATCAGAGGACATATGTACCGTGACCTTAAAGCCCAGCTTTGCACTCATGATACCTATGCTAAGTCCCAGGTTTCCAGTGCTTCCAACCTGGATCTTGTATTTGCTGAAAAAGTCCACAAATTCCTTTTCAGCCAGCTTTCTGTAATCGTGGTCATAATGGAGCATCCCATTTTGGACCGCCAGTGTTTCGGCATGCTTGAGAACCTCGTAGATTCCACCTCTGGCCTTTATTGATCCGGCAATTGAAAGGAGATCATCCCTTTTTAAATACAGTTCTCCGGGAATGGCACTTCCGCTGTCACGTTCGATCCAGCTCATCATTTCCGGTATATGAGAAATGGGGGACTCTATAATTCCATCCCTTGATTCAGGAAACACCTTTGCAAGATAGGGTGCAAACCGATGGAGTCTCTTTTCTGCCTCCATTACCTCCTGTTCAGTTATGGGCAGTTCATTCTTTATGTCATCAAATTTTCTGTATCCAGGGTTGGTCCAGTATACCTCCCGCATGGATTTGAGGTCATTAATTATATCCATAATATCCCTCCAAATATAATAGTCTCAGATTACCCTTCTGAGACCATTATATAATAAATTAGGATTTTTGTCTTTATTATAGTGCTGTGAAAGAATTGACAAGGGTGTCTTTGTAAAGTCAGGGTCAAGTAATGTAGTGTCATCCTGAACGAATGTGAAGGATCTTGCCTTTGCTATTCTCAAAAGCTTTAAGACTCTTCGCAGGCTCAGAGTGACAATATCTTTGTCACCCTGAACGAAGTGAAGGGTCTTATCTGTAGATGTCTTCTGACAAATCTCTCCATTCTGGATTAAACCCACTGATCAAGTCATCCTTCTTGAATCTTTTCCATCCCTTAATTTCCTTTTCTCTCTTAATTGCTTCTCTGACATCATCAGTTAAATCATAATAAACAAGCTTTTCCACATTGTATTTATTGGTGAAGCCGTCTGCCAATTTATTCTTGTGCTCATATATTCTACGTTGTAAATTACCAGTTACTCCTGTGTACAACACCTTATTGTTCCAATTTGCAAGGATATATACGTAATACAAGGTATCACCTCAGTCATATGTTAGAATCAAGTGATTAAGACTCTTCGCAAGCTCAGAGTGACAACAGTCTTGTCATCCTGAACGAATGTGAAGGATCTTAGCTTTGCTATTCTTAAAAAGCTTTAAGACTCTTCGTAGACTCAGATTGACAATGATCTTGTCATCCTGAACGAATGTGAAGGATCTTATCTTTTCCTTTCCACTTTCTACTTTCCACTAACAACGTTTTCGTTTCTCAAATTAAAGGGCCTCTCCCCTCTTGCAATCCTGCCAACATCCCTTGCCGTGATCCTCAGCTGCTGTTCCTGGGCTTCATCGGAGAAGTAGGCACTGTGAGGGGTTACTATGACATTTGCAAGGCCCAAGAGACCCTTCTCGGCCTCTGTAGGGGGCTCATGGGTGAGGACATCGAGGCCAGCCGCAACAATCCTTCCGCTCCTTAACATATCATAGAGGGCATCCTGGTCAATTATGGCTCCACGGGCGGTGTTTACAAGGACCAGACCCTCCTTGGTCCTTGAGAGGGCCTCCCTGGAGAAGATCCCCCTGGTCTCCTCAGTAAGGGGCGAATGTATTGTTATATAGTCGGATTCCGTAAGGAGTGTCTCGAATTCCACCTTCTGGACTCCATATTCATTCATCACATCCTCATCCACATAGGGGTCATAGGAAATCATCCTGACCCCGAAGCCCTTAAGCTTCTGGGCAACAGCTCTGCCAATGGACCCAAAGGCAAATATCCCTATAGTGGAGCCCTCTAGCCTCTTAAGGCTTCCTATTCCATTTACGGACCAGTCCCCCCTGTCCACGTTTTTCTTCACATGAAGAAGCCTCCTGCCACAGGCAAGAAGCAGCATTACAGCATGGGCTGAAACCTCGTCCACACAGTAATCCTTTGCATTTGTAACCATGACACCGTTTCTTGTGGCGGCATCAATATCAGCAGCATCAAAGCCCGTACTGGCAGCACAAAAGGCAATAAGGTCAAGGTCTCTGTAGAGCCCCTCATCCATCTGCTGATCCCAGGTCACAAGGATATCAACGCCCTTCAGCTTCTCCAAGGCCTCCTCCCTTGAAAGCACAGGCTTTCCAAGGAAAGTGAAATCCTCAATCCCCTCATCCCTTATATATCTCTCAAGGCTCTGGACCTCTTCATCATTCATTCCAGGAACTCCAACCAAAACAACTCTTTTCAAAAGGATTCCCCCTTACTTGAAAATATCCATCTTCTCCATTCTGTCAAAGGCTTCCCCCATCTTTTCAACCCCAAGGGTTACAGCCAATCTCAGATAGCCCTCCCCTCCAGGTCCAAAGGCACTTCCCGGCACCACGGCAACATGTGCCTCCCTAAGGAGCCTTTCTGCAAGCTCTGCGGAGGATAGCCCTGTTCCCTTTATATTCGGGAAGAGGTAAAAGGTTCCCTTGGGTTTCATAACATGGACACCCTTTAGCCTGTTAAGCCTCTCATATGCATAATATGTACGTTTTTTGAACTCCTCAACAAGTCCCGGCTGTATGTCTTTTCTTAGTCTCAGGGCATGGATTGCTGCCCTCTGGGAAATTGAGGGTGCCGAATATACGTTGTTTTCATTCACGCCCTTTATTACCTGTATGAACTCCGGCTTTGCAATGATATAACCGATTCTCCATCCGGTCATTGCATAATCCTTTGAAAAGCTGCCAAGTGTTATTGTCCTTTCAGAAAGGCCTGGAAGTGTCATTGTTGGAACAAATGGGGACTCATAGCTGTATATGGTGTATATGTCATCGGCAATTATGAGGATATCGTGTCTACCTGCAACCTCTCCAATCCTTTCCAGGGTATCCCTTGTCAGGCAGCTCCCGATTGGATTATTTGGGGTGTTAATGATTACGGCCTTGGTTCTGTCAGTGATCATCTCCTCCAGTCTCCCCACATCAAGCTGATAATCCTCCTCTTCCTTAAGCTCCATAAACACTGGCACTCCACCTGCCAGCCTTACCTGGTCGGAATATGGTGGAAAATAGGGCGAGGGTATAATTACCTCATCCCCTTCATCAAGGATGGATTCCAGCACCAGCCACATTCCCTGGCAGGCAGAGGTTGTGACCATGATTTCATCCAGACCTACAGGATGACTGTATTCCTCCTGGAAGTATTTCGAGATTTCCTCCCTCAGCTCCTTCATTCCCACGGATTCTGTGTATCTGGTGTAGCCTGCCATGGCATCCTTGAAGGCTCCTTCAATTATCCTTTCATCGGTTATGATATCCGGATCCCCTATGGTGAAGTTTATCAGGTCATCCATTCCAGCAGCCTGGTCCGCACTTGCTGCCAGCTGACTAACCTCACCGTCCTGGTATCTCCTTGCAATATATCTCTTGTTCATTTAGTTTCCCCCATTCTGGACATATCAAGCCCTTGTTACAAAAATTGCCGCAAAAAAAGTTCCCAGTCCCAGTAGTGCCCCAAGTACCACCATGACAATGCTTGAAATCAGTGAATCCCCAAGATAGCTTTCCACCCCAGACATTGTGATGACAAGTACCGATGCCATCATTACCCCTGCAAGGAGTACCTTGAAGGACCTTAGGGTTATGTCCTTCCAGTGTAGAAAGTCCATGCTGCTATCCAGGTCATAGACCCCATATACAGAGGCTATGATAACCGAAAGGCTGCTTCCAAGGGCAATTCCTCCCGGTCCGATCCACAAGACAAATATGACATCAAAAATAATATTTAGAATTAGTGCAAATGCAGCCAGAACTATGGGGTCAGTGGTGTTTTCATTGGCATAGTAGAGCCTTGTCACAAGGAGCATGAGGCTGGTGCCGATTATTCCCACTGCATAGTAAACAAGCATCATTGAGGTTGCCTGAGTTGCCTGGGCTGTAAACTCACCTCTCTGGTAGAATATCCTTACGATTGGCTGGGCCATGACGAGAAGAAGAAAAGTTGCCGGAACCACAATCATTGTTATTAGCCTAAGTGAATACCTTAGGGAATGGTCCAGCTCCTCCTTGTCTATCCTGTGGTCCTTCTCTGATACCACGGGGAATATTGCTGTCACAAGGGACATTACAACCACTCCCACAAAGAGGTCGATTATGTCCTTGGCATAGCTCAGCTCAGCAATGGTACCTTCTGCAAGGAAGGATCCCACTGCATTGTCTATGGCCTGGTTAAGCTGATGTATTCCCAGACCTATGACAATTGGAAAAAGAAACCTGTTAAGCCTAATAAGACTTCTGTCCCTGGTTACAAGAACCGGCTTGTACCTGTAGCCCTGCTTCTTGAAGACAGGCTTTGCCAGCATGTATGCCTGGGCTCCAACGGCGATTATTCCAGTGACCATTAGCCCCTCCAGGCCAAAGAAGCGGCTGAGAAAGATAAGGTATCCAATATATATGAGTGCATTGGCAACCCCTCCCTTTGCCCCTGCCCTGAAAAGGTGCTGACTCTGGAGGTAGCCCCCAAAAATAGCCCTGTACACATGGGCCATTACAATTGGAGCACCGTATCTGAACAGCCTCACTGCCTGACTGTAGCCCTCAGGTCCAAAGCCGGGACCGAAGATCCTTACAATGTAGGGTGCCAGTATGAAGTTCAGGATCATCAGGACAAGTCCAATAATTGTCCAATATGAGATCAGATTGTGGGTGAACTCAAACCTTCCCTTCTTTCCGTCCCTCCTGTCAATCTGGTGATAGATGGGAATCAGGGATACAATGAGTGCATCGGCTACTATTCCTATGAGGAAGACTGATGCGGAAAAGGCCACAAGGTATGTGTCTGTCCTGAAGTTCGCACCTATGAAAAATGCAAGGAGGATTCCCTTGAGGAAATTCAACAGCCTTGCAAAGAGTCCGAAGGTCAGGAGGTCCTGTGTCTGTTTTTTTATTGTCTGAAAGGACATCATGGCAATTACCCCTTTTTGTCTGAATTACAGGACTTCCCAGGAAGTCTAGGCTTTCCTGGGAAGAAATAGTGTACCTTTTTTCTCTCCTTCTGATATCTGGGTTATTATATCCTTTGTCTTTCCATGTGCAACAATCATGGGTATTCCATAGGAATTGACCATTCTGGCAGCCTTGAGCTTGGTCTGTATGCCGCCGGTTCCAAAGGAGCTGGTCTCACCTATTGATATCTCCTCCTCCAGCTTGTCGATATCATCAACTACATCAACCAGACATGCTTCAGGGTTGTCATTTGGGTTGCAGTCATATATTCCATCGATGTCGCTGAGGATAAGAAGAAGGTCTCCTCCCCAGACAACGGTTGTATATGCCCCAAGCATATCGTTGTCACCAATCTTTATCTCGTCAACGCTGACAGTGTCGTTCTCGTTTACTATTGGAACCACACCCTCGTCAATAAGTGTGAAGAGGGTGTTCCTTATGTTGAGTGTCCTTTCCTTGTGCTCAAAATCATCCTTGGTTAGGAGGATCTGACCGATGTGGATCCCATGCTTATTGAATATCCTCCTGTAGGAGTCCATAAGCTCAACCTGGCCGATTGAGCACAGGGCCTGCTTGTAGTTGATGTCCTGCTGCCTTGACCACTTGCCGATAGTTGAAACTCCTGCAATCCTGGCCCCTGAGGAGACTATTATCACCTTTTTACCCTGGTCCATCAGGGTCTTGACCTGGAGGATGAAATTATCAAGAAATTCCTTGTCTATTGTTCCATCCTGGCTGGTTATGGTGCTTGATCCCACCTTTATAACAATCTTGTTTGCATTTCTTATCATCATATCGTCCATCTTATCCCTACTTTCTGGTTTGTCCCTGTCCCATAACAAGGTATTTGTGGGTAACAAGCTGCTCAAGTCCAACAGGTCCCCTGGCATGGGTCTTCTGTGTGCTTATTCCCATTTCAGCACCGAATCCGAATTCTCCACCATCGGTGAATCGGGTGGATGCATTCACATAAACCGTTGATGCATCTACCTGTCGCTGGAACTTCAGGGCATTGCCCAGAGTTTCGGTAATTATGGATTCCGAATGCATTGTTCCGTATTTGTTTATATGCTCAATGGCCTCGTCAACATCCTCAACCACCTTGATGGCAAGTATGAAGTCAAGGAACTCCGTTGCCCAGTCCTCCTCGGTTGCAGCCTTGGCAGGAATTATCTCCCTTGTCTCTTCATCAGCCCTAAGCTCTACCTTCTCCTTTAGTGCCTCGTAAACCATTGGCAAAAATTCCTTGGCAACCTTTCTGTTCACCAGGAGAGTTTCGCAGGCATTGCAGACCCCAACCCTCTGGGTCTTTGCATTGACAACAATCTTCACTCCATCATGGAGATTTCCAGTCTCGTCTATATATACATGGCAATTGCCCTCCCCGGTCTGAAGGGTTGGCACCGTGGCATTCTTCACCACAAAATCAATCAATGCTCCGCTTCCTCTTGGAATAACAAGGTCAAGGAAGTCATTGCTCCTTAGCATCTGAAGCACCAGGTCCCTGTCGGTGTCATCTATGAACTCGACCACACCCTCAGGAATCTCTGTCTTCTTAAGTCCCTCCTTGATTGCCTTCACAAGGGCAACATTTGAGTGGA
>CAYMHD010000043.1:0-439 GCA_964390135.1 uncultured Gudongella sp.
GGTTGTGCTTGTATCTCCACTTTATTACTTCAATTTCACAGCTCAGTTAAAGACTGTGATAGATAGGTTTTTTGCTATAAATCCTACCCTAAAAACCGGGAGGAAGAAACTGTATCTGATAGCAGCTGGAACAGATATAGATTCAAGGACCATGGATACAGTGACAGCAAATTACAATTCCCTGTGCAGATATCTTGGCTGGGAAGAAGGAGGGATGCTGTTGGCTTATGGAGCCACCACCAAGGAGGATGTTATAAACAGCGAGTATAATGTAATTGCAAAGAAACTTGGTGAAAGTCTATAGCATTGCATTGAAATAAATTTAATTTCCGCAGAAGAAATTGAAATGAGGGCTCAATTCCTTGGGATTAGACAAAGGTCCAAAGGGGCCAAGTCTAGGGGCTTTAGTGTGCATTGGAATTGATAAATAATGAAATAT
>CAYMHD010000043.1:449-13032 GCA_964390135.1 uncultured Gudongella sp.
AGCTAGAGTAGTCTATACATCCAATTACCAGTTAAATGGAGTCAGGAAGTGGTGGAATTGAAATGAAAGCTTAACATCTAAGATATCAGATACAAGTGCCGTGGAAGGCTTGGCTTAGGTCTTCAGTTTTCATTTTGATCAAATAAAAAATAAAGGAGAAATGCTATGAACAAGACACTTACAGCCGTACCAAAGAAGTATACCCTGAAGGATAAGATCAAGGCTATGGGCCCTGGAATCATAATTGTTGGTTCATTCCTTGGTCCAGGAACAGTAACAACAGCAACAAGGACAGGTGCCACATTCGGGTTCAGTGTATTGTGGGCAGTTGTATTTTCAGTGATTGCCACAATTATACTCCAGGAAATGTCAGCAAGACTTGGAATAATTAGCCAGAAGGGTTTGGCAGAGCACATAGTGGATATATTTGAACATAACAAGTTTCTTAAGAACCTGTCAATATTTTTGGTTGGAGGAGCAATAACCCTAGGGGGTATTGCCTATATGTCAGGAGATCTTATTGGAACATCCCTTGGAATTTCAAACCTTACAGGAATACCAACAAACTACATAGCTCCTGCAATAGGGGTAATAATACTGATACTACTAAACGTTGGAACTGTAAAATGGCTTGAAAAGATACTGGGTGTACTAGTACTAACAATGGTAACAGTTTTTGTAATAACCATGGTGGTTGTGAAGCCAGACCTTGGAGAAATGGCAATGGGATTGGTACCCACCGTCCCAGAAGGGGCACTGATGAATGTTGTAGCACTTATAGGAACTACAATTGTACCCTACAACCTATTCATCCATTGTGCAAATGCCAGAGACAACTGGAGAAAACCAGAGGAACTTGTTTTATCCAAATGGGATACGACAGTCTCAATAATAATCGGTGGAATTATCACAAGTGCTGTTCTAATAACTGCAGCCACTGTAATGAGAGGTATGACAGTAAATTCAGCGGCAGATATGGCCCTTCAGCTGGAGCCTACACTGGGAAGATACGCTAACATTTTTATGAGTGTTGGACTCTTTGCTGCCGGATTCTCTTCGGCAACCATAACACCCTTGGGTGTTTCATATGTGCTTGCGGGACTGTTGGGATGGAAGCAGGACAAAAGCGACAAGAGATTTTTCTATACAAACGTTGCAATACTGATACTGGGAATAATCGGATCAGCTACTGGCTTCAACCCTTTGACTATAATAATATTGGCTCAGGCATTAAATGGTATATTCCTGCCGCTAATTGTAATATTCCTGGTATATATCACTGCATCCAAAAAGGTGCTTGGTAAATACTCAAATTCGAAACTCGCCAACGCACTGGGAGTTGTTATCAGTGGTATTACCCTGGTAATTGGCGGTAGAAGTGTACTGGATGTAATAAAATCAATTTTTTAACGACATCATCATTTACAGATGTCTGAATACTCAAGGAGGATGCATTAATGAAAAACAAACCAATTTGTTATGTACCCGGTAGGGAGATACCGGAGGTTTTCAGTGGGGTTCCAAGCTTCCTGGGGCTTCCTGTCATAAGGACCGATAAGGATCTTGAAGAGAGTGATATTGTATTTATGGGAGTCCCTTGGGAAGGTGTCAACACAAATGGACCATTCACCAGTGTGGAGATGGCAACCAAGACGGTCAGAAAGGCATCAACAAGATACGGGGGCTACCTACCTGAATTTGATATTGATGTATTTGACCATTTTTCAGGAGGGGACATTGGAGATGTCGCCGTTAGAAACGGGGACTATGACTTTACCTTTGAAAGTATAAGGAAGGATTACAAGAAAATTTTGGATGCTGGAAAATTCCCTGTAGTATTTGGGGGGGACCATTCAATATCCTACCCCCTTATCAGTGAGTTTGCAAAAAAACACAAAGGGAAAATCGGTGTGATTCACTTTGATTCCCATATGGACAATATGGATTCATATGGAGAGGACAAGTATGCCAGATGCTCTCCTTTCCACAGACTTTATGAGGATGAGAACGTAAATCCCAAGAACATGGTCCATTTCGGGATTAGAGGTCCAAGGAACAACCCTTCAGGCCTTAAGGAGGCAAAAAAATTTGGAGCACATGTTATCACTGGTATGGAGGTAAAGATCAATGGAATATTTGAATCCATCAAAAAGGCCATAGAGTTGGCAAGTGATGGAACTGAAGCCATATATGTAACAGTATGTTCAGATATACTTGATGTTGCCCATAATCCTGCAGGTCCACCTGACCCATGCGGATTGACCACCTTTGAGCTTGCCATGGCATTGCATGAGTGTGGAAAGGCTGGGGCAGAGGCATTTGATTATGTTGAGATATATCCTCCACAGGACCCAAATGGTGTATCCTCTCATGTTGCAAGCTGGATGACAATCTATCTTTTATCAGGAGTTACCAAAAGGAAATTCAATCTATAGTTTCAAAGTGTTTAACAATGATATATTATATAATAAGAGACCATCTATATGGTCTCTTATTGGCATAACAAATATCAAAGTCTGGAGGGAAATATGGAAATTCTACTTAATGAGATAATTGATAGGAACAGACACCTGATAGAAAGGGGTAAGGTGGCCAGCTATATACCGGCTCTTGCCAAGGCAGATTACAGAAAAATAGGAGTCACGGTTGCCGGAAGAACTGGATCCTTGCTTTATAGTGCTGGAGACTACAATGAAAAATTCACCCTTCAGAGCATCTCCAAGGTTATAGCATTTCTAGTAGCCGCTATGGACAATGGCCTGGACCATATCTTTGAAAAGGTTGGCCTGGACAGTACGGATGAGCCATTTAATGCATTTACAAAATTAGACCTGCCAAATATTCATAAGCCTGCAAATCCCATGATTAATTCAGGTGCCATACTGACAACGGGATTGATCAAGGGAGATGGGGATGAGAGATTCAAAAAGATACTGGATCTTACAAGAAGGATGGCCAATAACCCAAACATTGGATACAATGAGGAGGTTTATCTGTCCGAGAAAAGAACAGGAAACAGGAACAGGTCAATGGCTTACCTTATGAGCAGCAAGGGCATATTGGATGGCGATGTTGAAGATGTTCTGGATACCTACTTCAAGCAATGCTCAATTGAGGTTGACACGAGGGATCTCGCCAAAATTGGAAGATTCATTTCAGCTGGTTGTGAGGGAATAAGCATCGACGGAATATCAAGAAAGGACATGTCCGTACTCATAAAGGGACTTCTTTTCACCTGTGGAATGTATAACTATAGCGCACAGTATGCAATTGAGGTTGGCATACCTTCCAAATCCGGTGTTGGAGGAGGAATAATGGGAATACTGCCAGATGGAATGGGCATTGGGATATTCTCACCAGCCCTTGATGAAAATGGAAACTCTTCAGCTGGAATAGGGATAATAAAGGAACTGTCAAGAAGATTGCACTATAACATATTTGACGAGAGGAAGCTGCAGGCTGATCTTGATGGAAAAGCTGGTGATATGTATGGAAGGAAGCTACCTTAATATTGAGGGCGGAACAAAGCTTTATTATAGAATAAGTGGTACAGGACACCCTCTGGTTTGCATCCATGGCTTTGGAGCTGACAGCAGCGCCTACAGGTTGACCGAAAAGATACTCTCAAGGAAATTTATGGTTGTGACCATGGACCTGAGAGGCCATGGGAGGACCAGAACCAAAGATGACAACATTAGCTTTGAATCCATGGCAAATGATATTGAAGCACTCCTCAGACACCTTGACCTGTATGATGTAAGCCTATTGGGTTGGTCCATGGGCGGAGCCATTGCAATGGAGTACATAAGAATATTTGGGGAAGAAAGGCTAAGGGACTTAATTCTTGTTGAAACATCTCCAAAGGTTGTAAACGATGGAGATTGGAAAGAGGGTCTTTTCAATGGTGACTATACAATTGAAATGGCCAGGGCTGACCTTTTGCAGATAAGGAAGGATTTTACGGGATTTGCCACTGGCTTTATGAAAAGGATGGCTCCCCATATGGATAGTGAAAACCAGGAAATACTGATCAGGACCATGCAGAATAATGATCCTGATATTATGGCTTGTGTGTGGGAAAACATCATAAGCTCCGACCTGAGAAAGACAGTCAGGGACATCGGAATTCCCTGCCTGGTGATAAACGGGGAGGAGAGTACCTTCTACAGTGTAGAATCAGGCCAGCATCTGAGTGAAACCCTTAAGAAGGGAAAGCATATCACCATCAGGGGTGGACATCTGGCCCCAATTGAAAGCCCTGTTGAATTCAACAGGGCGGTTGAGAATTTTATTCTTGGAGCTAGTTCTTAAGGATCGCTTTTCCAGGGAGTAACAGATCTTCATTACCTGTGGAACAGGAGCCAAGTGACCGCAAGAGTGAACTTCTGATTGGATTGAGGAGAAATAGGGTTGCCACAAAGGTGGTTCCAGCATTCACTATGGATACCTGAAGTCCCAGAAGCAATCTTATTATCAAACCTCTATAATCTAGACCACTCATATAGATATATGGTATATCTATCAAAGTTCCGCATATAAGGGCCAGAAAAAAGCCCATCGCTGCCAGTGAGTACTCACTGGCAGTATATTTTCCAGCATATGAGTAGAGAAGGGCATATACTGGGAATATCAACAGGTACATAAAAGTCCAGACCCCAAAGCCCTTGGTAAGAATTATCACCAGGGTGAACACCAGAGTGCTCAAATAGGAGACCCTTCTCTTGAAGGTGACTCCATACAGGAGTATGGTAAAGTTAAGTAATTCGAAATACATCAAGCCACTGCCAATTGTATACACTATATACATCAGGGATGCCAAAAGGGCTGTGGTGGTAAGTTCTTTGGCCTTCATGACTACATACCCATATCTGTGGTGAAGAAAAATTCAACAATGTCCCCATCATGGATTCCAAGGGAATCAACACCAGGAGCATTTCCAATCTCCATTTTAATCTCCTGGGAAGGACTTTCATATGAGTACATCCACCATGGACCCTCCATCATATTCTCCGTATTCAGACCCAGCAAGCCTTCCAGAAACCTGCCGTATTCCGAATCAGTCATGATCACCTGAAGATCTTCCTTGTTCTCCCACAAGAAATCCCCAAGGTTTTCTGAGTCTGTGATAAAGGGAGCCCCTTCCATTAACACAACATCATTCTCCTGATCCCATATGGATATCAGAATTTCCTTCTCGCCTTCTCCGCCCTTTAGGACACTAGCTACTCCAAGAAAGGTTGCTGCCATTACTATTACGATTACAGCTGATAGTATTATTTTTATTCCTCTATTTTTCAACTTTATCCTCCTTAATATGATTTTGACTGGAATGGAATTTCCGAAATCTCCTCAAGTCTGTTTGCCTCCAAGGACATGACAAATAGAATATTTGCCATAAGGTTTGAAAGGTCAAGAAGTATATCCGGTACGGTCACCCCTGATTGTCTTATACGGTATAGATTCCTTGCAACTATTTTGGCTTCACATCTTGCCATGTGATATTGGGTGGCAAGGGGGGAACCCACAGGATAAATAAAGCCAGCTATCTTGTGTCTTTCCTTAAGGACATGATAGATTGTCTGCCCATCCCTGAGATCATCGAGTGAAATGGCAATATTTCCCCTAAGGGACCCGTTCAGGTGAAGTACCTTGTCCATGAGCCACCAGGTCTCCTTTTCCAGTGGGGTTCCGCCTGCGATTATGTGTCCAAGTATTGAAGACAGCTTATCAGTGAGGATTTCATGATCAACCATCTTGTCCTTGTCATTTAAAAATGGGTATGCTATAAAATCATAATTTCCGTTCATTTTGTCCCTCCTAGTTTTTTTGCAAAATAAAAAGCTCCTCAACTAGGAGGAGCTGAAAAAATCTAAAAATGGATAAACCAATGCTTTTATTTCCATAATTGTTTCCTCCTTTCCCTCCGAAAGTGGTTCTTATCTTCAAAAGGCAGGTCTCCTGGCTAATGGCTGTTACCATCTCACCTTCCCATGCAACAACACAGTGGTATCTGAGACGGATGTACCATTTACAGTAGCGGGGGCTGCAGCGTTTCACGCATTTCCCTATTAAGTAAATACACCTTTTGAATTATTCAGTTGTACATTTCAATTCTACACTCATGGACAGGATAAAGCAAGGCAAAAAAATCCCTAATAGGAAATAGGGATTTTCCGGTCTATAGAAAGGGCATATATCTTTCAGTGGGTTCGTCAGTAGAAGGCGACAGGACATCCTTTAGAATCCCCAATCCCTTTTCTATCTCCTCCTCGCTTACTGCACTGAAGCTTAGTCTAATGTACTTCTCTGAGTCCTTGTCATCTGTGAAGAAAACCTTGCCTGGAACAATTGCCAATCCTCTTTTCCCGCATTCCTCATAAAGCTTCATTGCATCAATGCCTCTGGGCAGGGAAACCCATACGCTCAAGCCGCCACTAGGCTCAAGATAGGAGATTCCCAAAGGCTTCAACTTCTCCAATCCAGCTAGCATCAGTCGATATCTTCCCCTGTAGAAGCTTGTTATCTTTTCTATGTGGTCTCTCCAAAAGCCCTTCCTCAAATAAAGGTCAAAGGCCCTTTGCAGGTATCCTGAGGAGGAAATGTCAGTTGTATGCTTTGCCTTTATGATGTCCCTCATCAATGCCTTTGGAAGAGTCATAAAGCCAATTCTCACACCAGGCATAAATATCTTGGAAAAGCTTTTTATGAATATTACCTGGTCAAATCTATCCAGTGTCTTTAATGGTAGCCTCTTCTCATCTGAGAAGCCAAGGTCTGTGAGGAAATCATCCTCGATAACATAGAAGCCATATTCCCTTGCCAGCCTAAGGACCTCTCTTTTTCTTGTCTCGCTATAGCATATGGTCGTTGGGCTATGGTAATTGGGCATCAGGTAGATAAATTTGGGTCGGTACCGTTTTACGTAGGATTTTAGCTCATCCAGATCTATCCCTTCCTCGTCCATGGGTATGCCAAGGATTCTGGCACCCCTTGACTGAAATGCTGCAAATGCCCCTGGGTAGGTTGGATTCTCAACAAGAATGACATCCCCCTGTTGAATGAGTGTCTTTGATATGATATCAAGCCCCTGCTGACCACCTGATGTGATCAGAATCTGGTCCTTGGTGGCAGCAATTGAGTAATGCTCCAACAGAAACTGTGAAATGGATTCCCGTAGGGGTCCAAAGCCTGTAATTTCAGGGTATAGGAAAGCCTGCCCCCCATCCCTGTCCAGTACCTCCACCAGGGATTTCTTGAACTCCTCGATGGGGAAAAGCTCCGGCGTTGGAGAAACGCTTGCAAAATCAATGCTGCTTATCAGAAGAGGGAAAATTCCAGAAAGCATAAGCTCCATATCACCCTCCTCAACAAGGCTGTTCTCCTGGCTGAAGGAGGGCTGCTTTATGAATGTTCCGCTGCCCTTTATTGTGTATATATAGTTGTCCTGTTCAAGCTGTTTGTAGGCATTAACAACTGTTACATTATTGACCCCCAGTTGTTTTGCAAGAGCTCTAATGGAGGGCAGCTTTTCGGATTCAAGGGTCTCATCCTCAATTGCCTCCCTGATAGCTTCGTACAGCTGGATATACAAAGGTGAATCCTTGTCCTTGTCTAGTCTCAGTTGAGATAGCATAAGATCATTCCTTTCTGTATGGATACACTTAGTATATCATAATGCATTCAATAGTTGGATTAATATTAGCATATGGAATTAGGTCAATTGACATATTGTTTACTTGAATATAGTATTAAGATGATGGATAAAATGACCAAACATCTCATTCGCAACCACCGGTTGCATAAATTCAAACATAACTTGCTGGTATGCAACCGGCATTCATAATATGTTATTCACAAAAAGGAGAGATTCAGATGGAATTTGGAGAGAGATTGCAAGGCTTAAGAAAAGACAAGGGCCTTTCCCAGGAAAAAGTTGCGGAGGAGCTTAAGGTATCAAGACAGTCAGTATCTAAATGGGAAAGGGGAGAGTCTTTTCCCGAAATGGATAAGGTGATTGCATTGAGCAATATCCTTGGTGTATCTACAGACTTCCTGCTAAAGGGGGAGGATGAAAAAGAGGTTGAGGGAGACCACAAGACTTCCAATGGCAATGGGATTACCTTTGGGAAAATAAGTGAGCTGGTAAACAGAAAAGGCTATATTGCAGGCTACATAGTCGCGGGATATTCAGCCTTGGTACTGGTTTTTTCCAGGGTATTCCACTTTGCTGCAAAGAGTATGATGATGCCACCTGAAGGGTTTGGAATAAGCTTTTCCGAACTTCCAGCCCAATTGAAAATACCACTTTATATAGCCAATGGAATCAGCATAGCTGCAGCTCTTGGAATAATAGGTGGATTCTGGCTGGCAAGGAAGCTCAAACAGAATTAGGGACACTAGGGACGGTCCTTTTTGTCCCATAAATTCAAAGAAATGAGGGAATGTTTATGGCTAGATCAAGTAGAGAAGTCAGCCCAACTGGGTATTATCATATTATGATGAGGGGTATAAACAAGGAAATGATCTTCAAAAATAATTTTGATAAGAAGAAATTTCTTTCATTGACTTAAGAAAAGGTTGAAGAAGATGTTTCCATAGTAGCATTCTGTATCATGGATAACCATGTACATCTAATCCTAAAAGGTGGCTTGGAGGACATAGCTGTATCAATGAAAAGAATCAACACATCCTTTGCCATGAGGATAAACAGAAGCTTGGACAGAGTGGGGCATGTGTTTCAGGATAGGTTCAAGAGTGAGATAATACATAATGAAGAACATCTTCTATGTGCCATAAGATATGTTCACAATAATCCAGTTAAAGCTGGAATAGTGAAAAATCCGCAACAATATGATTGGAGCAGCTACTCTCATTTCATTCAAGGCAAAAGCAATCTTTTGAATTCCATAGAAATTGAGAGGATTATGGATAGAATTGGAACCAAAAAACAGTTTCAAGATTTTCACAAGATTGAGGATGAGATTAGGTTTATTGACACAAAGGAAGAGTTGGATAAATTGGAGTACTTAAAAGCTCAGAGAATTATTTCCGACTACCATAAGAGCAAGGGAGATCTTGAGTCTGGGAACTTAAGAAGTAACTCAGATGAAATGGTGCAACTTATAGGTTTGCTCATGGAAAATACAGACCTAAGTATAAGAAAAGTATCAGAGTTACTTGAGATCAGTAGAAGTAGCGTTCATAGGTTTAGCAGAGGCGGAGATTTGGTTGGGACAAAAAGGACCGTCCCTGGCGTCCCTAAGGAGAGGATTCTTGAATGAAGAACATAAAACTTAAGCTTATATTTTTATTTACCCTTTTGCTTCTACCTATAATGGGTTGTACATCAAGAGAGATTCAACTTTCCGATCTTGATAAGACAATAATTGAAAACTACATAAGGTCCGAATACAGAACAGGTGGAAGTCTTGGAAACACATTTGTTGCAGTTGATATACTCGGGTCCGACAAGGGAAAGGGAGAGGTCTACATCTGGGCTTTGATCCAGGAATATTCATTTGGCGAGACAGGTGCAGAGGTTGAATCCGGAGCATCCCTGCCATTTGTCCTCGATGTTGATATGGATGGCGGATTCGCAATTGCAGGCAGCAGGATACCCAGGGATGGGTCAATGTTTTCTGAGGATGTGAAAAATATATTTCCAGATGGGCTGCAGGATGAGATTTTAGATTACTCAAATGACCATATCGAAGCCCTTGTTGATGAAATGGAAACAAAGGTGGAAGGCCGTCTTGACCTTTCCAGGGAATATAGATTAGCTGTTGAAAAGGCCATTGAATATGTAATGGCATCAGCCTGGGAAAACAGGTTGAGGATAGATTTTTCAAAGATTGATATTGGAGAGGTCCCCCCTGAGACATCAGAAAGCCTGTGGACCCAGGATGGTCCGGCGCCTCAAGGTAGTGTTGATTCATCAGACCTCCTTGTAGAGCTGGGATCTTCCGAAGGTCACGACTTTGCAGGGCTTGTTTTCGACAATGAAAAAGGGGAGATAATCGGATATCTCCCCATACAGTAGCCTTACTTTTTTTCGTTGATCCTAAAGTCAAAAATTTCAGGCCTGTTGTAGTGGCCTACAGGGTCCCAGTCAAGCTTTGATTCCACAATCATATTAAGGTCAAGCTCAGCTGTTAGAATTCCCGGCTCATCGAACAGGGGCCCCGCAACATATTCACCATAGGGATCAATGATGCAGCTGCCTCCCCGTGACATGACCTCTGGCTCATTTTGGAGATCACCGTAGTATTTAAGGTCTGTGGGGTACATGCCCTTTTCCACATACTGGTTGCTCATTAGGACAAAGCATCTTCCCTCAAAGGCTATGTGTCTAAGGGTTGCCTGGTAGACCTCCCTCTGATCTGCAGTTGGAACTATGTAAAGGTTGACTCCCTTCATATACATGGCCATTCTTGCCAGGGGCATATAGTTTTCCCAGCAGATGAGTGAGCCCATTTTGCCGTAGGGAGTATCCACAACGGTTATGGTTGACCCGTCATCCTCTCCCCATATGACCCTTTCGGCGGCAGTGGGCTTTAATTTTCTGTGCCTTCCCAAATACCCCTCCGGTCCAAAGAACAGGTTTGTGCAATGGAGGGTCCCATCAAGTCCATCACCATTTTTTTCTGTAACCCCAATGGATAGGTATATCTGGAGCTCTTTGGTCAGCTCTGCCAGCTGTTCCAGTTCCGGTCCTGGAACAGCAACTGAATTCTCGTAATATCTTCTGTAATCCTCCCTGGCCTCCTTAGTTCTGCTTCCCACAACCATACCAAAGGTCAAGCCCCTTGGATAGCAGGGAATGAAGCTCTCAGGGAAAACAACAAGCTTTGATCCGTTTTCTGCAGCTTTTCTTGTCAGTTCAATCGTCTTTTCCATGGTCTTTTCAAGGTCAAAGAGTACAGGAGAATCCTGAATTATTGACACCTTCAATTTTCTTTCCATATGTATTCCCTCCTCATTTACTCAATTAAACATCTTAATTATAACACATTGATGTAAACCATAAATTCAAAACAGGAAACAGAAGTCATTTTCAGCAAAGTATGTTAAAATATAGTTAAGTTGACTCGGGGAAGAGCGGGAACTATTTTACTTGATGTGTGGAGGGAGTGATGACATGGATATAAAAAATAGAGCCAGTTCATGTTGATCTGGCAATGAAACCTCCACAGGTAAGGTGGAGAAGGAGTTGAAGTGTCCCTTGTGTAGGGGCAGGGCAAATACAGTAGCTAGCATTACTGTGAGGCATCTGGTGAAGTCCGGGAATAAGGATAGGGTCAAGGATGAGAATTACGGCATTTGCCTTGAAGAGAACTGTGATGTCGTATATTTTACTGCAGATACTATATTCAGAAGAAATGACCTTAAGGTGGATGTGTGGTACAAAAAAGATGCTGATCCCAAATATATCTGCTACTGCAGCAGGGTTACGGAAGGCCAGATTGTTGATGCAGTAGTAAACAGAGGGGCGAAATCATTTAAAGAAGTGGTTGGGTTAACCGGTGCAATGAAAAACTGCAGGTGTGAGGAAAACAATCCGCTTGGAAAATGCTGCAGTCCACATATAATTGAGACCATAAGGCTTGCACTTAAAATGAAGGCGATGAAAACATCGGGTACAGACAAAAATAACCGTCCCTGATGTCTGCATATGTATGAAGGGGACATACCATGAAGAGTCTTGGGAAAATAATCCTTATAATAATAATTATGACCATTGCAGGGACAATGATCTTCTTTTCCTTTGAGGAGAATCAGAAGTGGTTCGTTAGGTATCTGGACAGCTTCTCAACCCGTGAAAAGGAAGTTGTTGAGATCAGTCATATACCCGGAGAGGGTCTAAGATACATCAATGGAAGATATCTCTCGTGGAATGGAGAGAAGATGTCCGTATCAGACGAGTCTGGCAAGATTCTTTGGGAAAGGACCTTTCTGATGGATGATCCCTTGCTTGTCATAAATGACAACCTGATTGGTATATACGACAGAATGAGTGGGGAAGCCATTGTAATAAACTTCAACGGTGAGATAATAACAGAAATTGAGGAGAATTCCCAGATGTTTTCCTTCAAGCCAGGGAAGGAAGGACATATTGTCCATATCAAGGAGGAGGGCAGAGACCTTCTCAAGATATATGAAATTGATGGAGAGCATAGGGAAAACCTGATCTATACCCAGAACTATCCAATAGACTATAGCCTGGAGGGTGAGGCAGCAAGGGTTACTATTCTGGAGCTGGAGGGTAATGGGATTGGAACGAGGATGGTCAAGTATACTTCCCAAGGTGAGGAGGAGCTTTATGAACTCCATGACAGGGTGATAATTAGGGTACTGAGTCTTGGGGATGACAAGCTGATAGTCACAGAGACAGGGGTATACCTTCACAGGAAGGGTCAGGTAGTCTGGGGGAGAGACCTTCCCCTCCTAAAGGATGTTCTGGTGGATGGTGATGAGATCTATGCCATATATGGAGATAATCTGAAAATCATAAACAGGGATGGTGAAACCATCAGCGAGAATACCTTTGGAATTGATTATGAGAAGCTCCATGCCCATGGGAAGT
>CAYMHD010000044.1:0-380 GCA_964390135.1 uncultured Gudongella sp.
TAATATCACTTTCGGTGATTCCACCTACTCCACCGTGTATAAGATTCACCCTTACCTCTTCAGTGTCCAGTTTATTCAATGATTGGCTTAGTGCTTCTATTGAACCTCTAACATCTCCCTTAACTATGATGTTTAGATCCTTGACCTCACCAAGCTTGATTTTTTCAAATAGGTCATCCAATGACACCTTGGATGATTGCTTCATTTGAGCCTCTCTAATCAGGGTCTTTCTTGCATCTGCTATGTTTCTTGCAGCCTTCTCGTTCTCAACGGAAAAGAGAAGGTCTCCAGCATTTGGAACTTCTGACAAACCCAATATCATAACTGGGATTGAAGGAGTTGCCTTCTTGACGTTTTTGCCCTTTTCATCAAGCATTGCC
>CAYMHD010000044.1:390-13032 GCA_964390135.1 uncultured Gudongella sp.
GTTTCTGTTAAGGAAGAACAGGAAACATGTGGGAAAAGGCAAGAAACGATCCAGATATTGACAAAAAAATCAGGAACATGAGTGCAGCTCGTTGCCTTCTTGACGTTTTTGCCCTTTTCATCAAGCATTGCCCTTATACGACCACTTGCAGTACCTGAAACAACCATGTCTCCAACATTAAGTGTCCCTTTTTGAACAAGCACCGTTGCCAAGGGTCCTTTCCCTTTATCAAGCTGTGCCTCTATGATTGTACCAACAGCCCTTCTATCAGGATTGGCTCTCAATTCCTGCATGTCAGCTACCAATAGTATCATTTCAAGCAAATCCTCTATGCCTGTCCTTTGGATTGCCGAAACCGGAACTATTATTGTGTCTCCACCCCAATCCTCTGGAACAAGTCCATTGTCAGCCAATTCCTGTTTTACCCTATCAGGATTGGCATCTGGCTTGTCAATCTTATTTATTGCTACAATTATAGGAACTCCTGCTGCTTTGGCGTGGGCTATAGCCTCTACAGTCTGGGGCATTACACCATCATCTGCTGCTACAACCAGTATGGCAACATCAGTCACACTTGCACCTCTTGCTCTCATTGAAGTGAAGGCCTCATGTCCAGGTGTATCCAAAAATACTATTTTCTTGTTGTTTATGTTTACTGCGTATGCACCAATATGCTGGGTTATTCCTCCTGCTTCCTTGTCAGTGACATTTGTATGTCTTATCGCATCCAATAACGATGTCTTACCATGGTCTACGTGACCCATTACCGTTACTACTGGTGGTCGAGGCAGCATGTCCTCTGGCTCATCATCGTAATCTAACAAATCCTCCTCGGTTTGCTCAACTTCAGGTTCAAGAGCTTTTACTTCAACATTGAAGTCATCTGCAACAATAGCAGCAATTTCACTATCTATGGCTTGATTTTGGTTAACCATTACACCAAGACCAATAAGCTTTGTTATGATTTGTGATGCATTTACTCCTATCATTTCAGCCAGGTCTTTTACTATAATTTCTGATTCGATTTCAATTGTCTTCTTTTCGATATTCTTTTCCTCTTTTTCTATTGGAGTCTCTTCAATTTTTTGTTGCTTTTTCTTTGGTTTTTTTGCTTTTGGCTTTTCATCCTCGTCATAAAGCTCATCTTCATCTTCCGGAAGAGCTTTTTCTTCTTTCTTTTCCTCTGTTAAAAGCTCCTTTATTAGCTGTGCCTCTTCATCTTCTATTGAGCTCATATGGCTATTGATTTTTAATTCAAGTCCTTCAATCTTTTCCATTAATGCTTTACTGGACATATTGAGTTCCTTTGCTAATTCATAAATTCTTACTTTTGTCATACCTTGCACCTCCTGTTTGTTTAAGGTGATCCTTTATTTATCTATGACGTTCTTTAATCTTGAGTACACTTCTTCAGTTATTTCTGTCTGTAGGGCTCTTTGGAACTTTTTATTCCTATAGGCCTCCTCAAAGCATTCAATGGTTGGGCATATGTATGCGCCTCTTCCATTGGCTTTTCCGGTTAGATCAACACTTACCTCATTCTCCTTGTTCTTGACTACCCTTACTAATTCTTTCTTGGGTTTCATTTCATTACAAGCAATGCATTTTCTCAGTGGAATTTTTCTTGCGCTCATGATATTCCTCCAATCTACTTTTCATCTGAGGATTCATCTGAAGCCTCACTTGAAGTTGTATCAAGTCCTTCATCTGAGTTCTCACCTGATGCTTGTTCAGAATAATTCATATTGTCATCCTCAAATGGTTCCACTTCCATTTCATCCTTGTCAGCAGCTGGAACATCTTTTATGTTTTGTTTTTCAACAAATTCCTTGTATTGAGTTTCTGATTTTATATCTATTTTCCAATTTGTCAGCTTTGCAGCCAGCCTTGCATTTTGACCTTCTTTTCCAATGGCAAGGGATAGTTGGTAATCAGGCACAACAACAATTGCTGATTTTTCCTTTTCATTTGGAACTACCTTTACAACCTTGGATGGACTCAAGCTATTTGCAATAAATTCTGCAGGCTCCTTGCTCCAAATTACAATGTCAATCTTCTCGCCGTTCAGTTCATCCACAATCGCCTTAACTCTGGCCCCCTTAAATCCTACGCATGATCCAAGGGCGTCTACATCGGGGTTTTTGGAGAATACTGCAATTTTTGTTCTTGAACCAGCTTCCCTGGATACTGAGTAAATTTCAACTATCCCTTCAGCTATTTCAGGCACTTCCAGCTCGAACAGCCTCTTAACAAGTCCTGTATTGGCTCTTGACAGCACTATTTGAGGCCCCTTTGTAGTCTTTTTTACTTCAAGTATCAATAGCTTCTTTCTGTCCCCCTGATTGTAATCCTCACCTGAAATCTGCTCAGAAGGGGGCAGTATACCTTCAGTCTTTCCCAGGTCGATATATACATTATTCTTTGCAATTCTCTGGATTTGACCTGTTATGATTTCGTTTTCTCTGTTAATGAACTCATCGAAAATCACGTCTCTTTCAGCATCCTTTATCCTCTGGATTACAACCTGCTTCGCCGTCTGAGCAGCGATTCTTCCAAAGTTCTTAGGTGTGATTTCCAGCTTTACAACATCTCCAACCTCGTAATTGGCATTGATCTCCTTTGCCTCTGTTAAAGGCATCTGCAGGAACTCGTCTTCAATTGCATCATTTTCCACAACATCCTTAGTTGCAAAAACTTCAACCTCTCCCGTGTCTCGATCCATTTCCACAATTACATTTTGAGAAGAACCGAAATTTTTCTTATAGCTGGATATCAGAGCTGACTCCAATGCGTCAAATATAATATCCTTAGAAATGCCCTTCTCTCTTTCAATTTCCTCAAGAGCATTGATGAAATCAACATTCATCCTTATATTCCTCCTTAAAATTTAATGGTCAACCGAATCAAGGAAATTGTTTCCCTCGGTATTTCAACCATTTTATCTACGGTTTCCAGCTCCACTGAATCCTCGTTATATGACTTTAATATTCCTTCGTATTTCTTAACTCCTTCAACTGCCTTGTAGAGGCTAATCTCTACTTCATTTCCCAGATTTCTTTCCAGATCCCTGTCTGTTTTCAGGGGTCTGTCAAGTCCAGGGGATGATACCTCGAGATAATAAGCCTTCTGTAGCAAGTCCTCATCATCAAGTCTTTGGCTTAGCTTTTCACTTACAATCTGACAATCATCAAGATTCACTCCACCTGGCTTATGGATATAGACACGAAGGTAATAGTCTCCACTTTCCTTTAGGTATTCCACATCTACCAGCTCGTAGCCTAGCTCAGAAGTGACCTCTTCACATAAGTTCTCAATGCTTGTCATAAAACCTTTTTTACTCATCATACACCTCCATCTCAGACTCCCTGACACAAACGAAGAGTGGGAAAAACCCACTCTTGCCGGAAATCACTCTAATTGTCCTGTTTATTATAACATATTGAGACCATTAAATCAAATGCTAAATAAGCTTATTTGATTGCTCTCAGGCAGAGAATCCAAACATCCGTGTCCCTTGAGTGCATCTATAACAGGTCTGGTTGCCTTTCCCCTTTTTATTAGATCCTCTATTGACATAAAGGCTTTCACTTCTCTTTCTTCAGCGATCTTTCTCGCTGCATTTTCCCCTACTCCATCAAGGGCCTTGAGAGGGGGCAAAATACCCTTCTCATTCAATATAAACCTATCACTATCTGATTTGTAAAGATCTACCCTATCAAATCCAAAACCTCTGGTGTACATTTCAAGAACAACCTCAAGGACTGTTATCTGATTCTTCTCCTTGGTTGTTGCTCCCATACCTTTTTGCTCCAGTTCACTTAGCTTTTGCCTTACAGCTGATTCTCCCCTGAGAATCAGATCTGCATCAAAATCAGAGGATTTTGTTGTAAAATAGGTTGCATAAAAAGCCTGTGGGTGATGAACCTTGAAGTATGCGATCCTGAAGCTCATCGTAACATAGGCGGCAGCGTGAGCCTTTGGGAACATGTACTTTATCCTTTTACATGATTCAATGTACCACTCAGGAATGCCAAGATTCTTCATAGCCTCCTCTTCTTCAGGCTTTAAGCCTTTTCCCTTCCTCACCTTCTCCATGATGAAGAAGGACTGTTTCTTGTCCATACCAGCATTTATCAGTGAAAGCATTATGTCCTCACGCGTTGATATGACCTTTGCCACGGGAGCCACTTTATTCTTTACCAGCTCCTGTGCATTATTGATCCAGACATCAGTACCATGTGATAGGCCACTTATCCTAACCAGCTCAGAAAAGGTGGTGGGGTTTGTTTCTATCAACATCTGTCTAACAAACTTGGTCCCAAACTCAGGGATACCCAAGGTACCAACCGGACAGTTTATTGCATCTGGATCAACTCCTATGGACTTGGTACTTGTAAATAGCTCCATGGTTTCCTTGTCATCAAGAGGGATGGTTGTTGGGTCAATTCCCGTGATATCCTCCAACATTCTAATTATACTCGGAACATCATGACCAAGGATATCCAATTTCAGAATCCTACCACTGATGGCATGATAATCAAAATGGGTGGTTATTACACCAGACTTTTTGTCATCAGCAGGGTATTGAATAGGCGAGAAGTCGTGAATATCCTTGTAATCCGGCACGATCATCACTCCACCAGGATGCTGTCCGGAAGTCCTTTTTATTCCCGTACAACCCTTCAGGAGCCTATTGATTTCAGCCTGACTAACAGTCACTTCCCTCTCCTCAAAGTATTTTTTAACAAATCCATAGGCGGTCTTGTCAGCAATCGTACCTATCGTTCCTGCTCTGAACACCTTCCCTTCCCCAAACAGCTCCTCAGTGTACTTGTGGGCTCTAGGCTGATATTCTCCTGCGAAGTTAAGGTCAATATCCGGTTCCTTGTCCCCTTCAAATCCCAAGAATACCTCAAAAGGTATGTCATGCCCTTCTTTGATATAATTCGCATTGCATTTTGGACATTTCTTGTCAGGCAAATCATAGCCTGACGCTATGGAACCATCTGTAAAAAATTCACTGTTCTTACAGGCTGGGCAAACATAATGAGGAGGAAGAGGATTCACTTCGGTTATTCCACTCATCGTTGCAGCAAAGGAAGAACCAACTGAACCTCTTGAGCCAACCAAATATCCATCCTCCATCGATTTCCAAACCAATTTCTGTGCAATTATATACATTACTGCATAACCATTCTTGATTATGGAATCCAATTCTCTTTCCAATCTCTTCTTAACCAAGTCGGGCAGAGGACTGCCATAGGTTTCTACAGCCCTGTTAATGGTTATCTCCCTCAGCTCCTGGTCAGAACCTTCAATCTGAGGCGGAAACGTTCCGTCAGGTATTGGAATGCACTTGTCAATAAGAGAGCTTATCCTATTGGGATTTGAAACTACAACTTCCTTTGCAATGTCATCACCCATATAATCAAATTCCTCTAGCATCTGCTCAGTGGTTCTGAAATATAGTGGGGGTTGATTATCGGCATCCTGAAATTTTTGTCCAGATATGAGAATTCTTCTGTAGACTTCATCCTCAGGATCCAGAAAATGAACATCTCCAGTTGCAACAACTGGCTTCCCCAAGCTTTTTCCCAGCTTGTAAATCATCTTGTTGATGGACTTAAGCTCTTCCTGATTTTTTACAATACCTTCCCTCACCATGTACTCATTATTCCCCAGGGGTTGGATTTCCAAATAATCATAAAACTTAGCGATTTCTCTTATTTCCTGATCAGGCTTGTTTCTTATGATGGCTCTATATAATTCACCAGCCTCACAGGCACTTCCTACAATCAGGTTCCTTCTGTGGCTTTCTATTAGGGATTTGGGCATCCTAGGTTCAGGTGTGATTCTGAAATCAAGGTGTACAGGTCTTTAAGTCCAGATTGATTCTTCGCCAGGAGTATAATATGGTGCATGTCTCCCTTTGTAGAGTCCGAATTACCTGTGAGTCCGTTTATGTCTTCCAGCACCTTTAAATCTCTGCCGCTTAACAATTCCAATATCTTCAGTAGGATGTTGCCAGTGGCGAGAGCATCATCAACAGCTCTATGGTGATTTTTCAATTCAACCTTGAGATGCTTGGCTACTAGGTTAAGCTTGTGGCTTTTCATGGTTGGAAACATTGCTCTTGATAGCTCAAGTGTATCCAAAACAGGATTTTTTAGATGAACATCCATGCTTTCATATGCTTCCCGAATAAACCCCATGTCAAATGAGGCGTTGTGAGCAACCAACACGCTATCTTCTATGAAATTCAGAAATTCTGGAAGCACCTTGTCTATTGTAGGCTTGTCCTTGACCATATCGTCAGTTATTCCTGTAAGTTTAGTTATCAGTTCTGGTATTGGCATTTCGGGATTTATCAATTGGCTAAAGCTTTGTACTATTTCTCCGTTTTGTATTTTCACTGCTCCGATTTCAGTAATCCTATCATTCTTAGGCGATAGACCAGTAGTCTCCAGGTCAAACACAACAAAGTCATCCAGTGGTCTGTCTTCAATATTTCCAGTTACAATCTGCTTCTTGTCGTTAATCATATATGCTTCCACACCATATATGATTTTAATGTCCCTGCTCATTTCCATGGCATCAGGGAATGCTTGAACAACACCGTGGTCGGTAATGGCAATTGCCTCATGCCCCCACTCTATAGCTCTCCTTATTAGATCCTTTGTGTGAGATACACCATCCATTGAGCTCATTTGGGTATGAAGATGAAGTTCCACTCTCTTCTCATCCGCTTTGTCCTTGATTATTGTTTGTTCCTTTACCTGAATTGATCTGATCATCACAGTCATTTCCTTGGCATATGTGTCGTATACAACATCTCCACTTAACTGGACATAGGATCCTTCTCCAATATTTGCAGTAAATTCTTCAGACTGCTCTCCGTTCAAGAAAATTTTCGCTGAAATTGAATTAGTTCCATCAGAAAGATAGAAAATTACAAGAGTTCGATTATCCTTTATGGATTTCGTCTCAATTTGAAATATTTTACCTTCGATGATGGCACTAGCTGTCTGCATATCTATATCAATGATTCTTATTGGTTCTCCCTTGATTTTCTTTCCAATGCTATAATCCTTGGTTTTGGATCTTTTTTCTGACTTATCAGCAGGTTTTTTTATCATCATCTCCTTGAGAATTTTACGTTCTTCCATTTCCCTGTTATAAAAGAACTTCTCATTTTCGTGAGTATCCATATAATCTACATTCAATGCCTTACCGGTTGCCTTCTCAGTTATTTCGGTCAATTCCTCCAAAAGCCCGTTTCTTGTCACTGACCTATAGGGTAATTCACCTGGCAATACCAGGTTAATGATTTCTCCCTCATTCAAAACAACATCCTCTAACCAGGATGAGCTAGAGGGTATATGTTTGCTAATTTTTCTTTTAATCAAATCCAGCAATTGATCCTGGTCAAGAGATGATCCAATCTCAGAATACTTAATTTCAACTGTCATTTCCTGGAACTTATTTCTGAATGCCAAGAGTATGGAGTCTTTTTGCTTTCTTGTCACCCAGTGTCTATCCTCTATTTCCATCGACAGCTTCATGGACTTGTTATCAAGGATAACAGAATTTATAGTCAGGTCCTCAATAAAGGATGAAATATTTGCTTCATCCGGGAACAATGATTTTATAGTTTTATTCTCTGCCATCTATTAGCTCTCCTTAATCAATTCTCCAGTTCCTCAATTTCCTTCATCAATTCCTCAAGAAGTTTTTCTTCAGCAACCTTTCTGATAATTACACCTTTCTTGAAGATGAGTCCTTCACCGTTCCCACCGGCAATACCAATATCAGCCTCGCGTGCTTCTCCAGGTCCATTTACAGCACAGCCCATCACAGCTACCTTGATTGGTTTTTTTATATGCTCCAGTCTCCTTTCAGCCTCCTGGGCAATACTGATCAGATCAATGTGGGTACGGCTACAGGTTGGGCAGGATATGAACTCAATTCCATCATTTCTTAACCCGAGAGATTTGAGAATCTCCTTTCCTACCTTCACCTCATCAACAGGATCTCCTGTTAATGAAACTCTAATGGTATCTCCGATTCCCCTTGCCAAAAGTGTACCTATCCCAACCGAAGACTTTATTGTACCCCTCCAAGGTGTCCCCGCTTCAGTTACTCCAAGATGCAATGGATAATCACATTTCTCCGACATCAAGGCATAGGAGCTGATGGTCAATGGAACCGAGCTGGCTTTCAATGATATTTTAATGTCATGAAAATCCATATCTTCAAGAAGTCTGACCTGTTCCAAAGCACTTTCAACCATTGAGTCTTCATTTACACCATTATATTTTTCAAGATATTCTCTTTTAATCGAACCTGAATTTACCCCTATTCGAATAGAAATACCTTCAGATTTACAAGCATTCACAACTTCCCTGACATTTTTGTGACTCCCAATATTTCCAGGGTTAATCCTTAAGCCATCAACACCTTGCCTGATGGATTCAATTGCAAGCTTGTAATCAAACTGAATATCAGCAATTATTGGAATACTTGTATGCTTCTTGATCTCATTTATAGCTTTTGCATCCTCCATAGATGAAACAGCTGACCTTACGATATCACAGCCAGCCTCCTGCAGTTCCTGAATCTGTTTTAGGGTTTTCCTAACATCTGATGTTGGTGTGTTGGTCATTGACTGCACACTTATGGGTGCATCTCCTCCAATATATACATCCCCCACCATGATTTTTCTTGTTTTCTTTCTAGTAATCATATTATCCACCTTACATATTCTTTTAGGTTCAATTGTGTTTAGCATTCTTTAAGCTATTTAGAACAGGTCGATCCTAATAAGGTCCTTATAGGTAACTATTAGCATAAGCGATATCAGGAATATGAATCCAATGAAATGGATAAACCCTTCCTTGTCCGCATCAATAGGCTTACCTCTTAATAGTTCTATTAGCAGAAACACTATTTTACTTCCATCAAGAGCCGGTATGGGAAGAAGATTGAAAAAACCAAGGTTGATGCTTATAAACCCAAGAATGTAAAGAACACTTGTAAATCCCATACTTGCAGCATTGCCAATTTCATTTATTACACCAACGGGTCCCGCCAAGTCATTTGTTGAAACATTCCCCTGGAACAGCATGCCTAAAAACTGAAACATCAATTTAAGAAAATACCATGTTTCTTGAAATCCCGACTTGATTGCGGTAAAAAAGCCTGTTTCATATGCCGGAACAATTCCGATGACAACTCTTCCCTCATCAAGTGTCGGCTTTATATCAAGGTTTAACAATTCACCTTCTCTTTCCACCTGAACCTGTATAAAGGTATCAGGGTCCTGATTGTTTATAGTGGTTACAATATCATCCCAATTTCTTATGGCTGCACCCTCAATCTGAACAATTCTGTCCCCTGAAAGTATTCCATATTCCTGTGCTGGGCTGCCTTCAATAATCTCATCGATTGTAGTGGAAGGCACTCCAACATTAAAGGCCACCAAGGACAACACAACTATTGCCAGCACAAAGTTCATTATTGCACCAGCTGAAATCACGGCAATCCTTGACCAAACAGATACGTTGTTAAAACTTCTGGGGTCATTGGAAGATTCATCCTCTCCTTCCATTTTAACATAGCCACCTATTGGTAGAGCTCTTAGGGTATACTGTGTTTCACCCTTCTTTTTCTGAATGAGCTTGGGTCCCATTCCAATGGCAAATTCATTGACCTTTATTCCAACCATCTTTGCTACCGTAAAATGGCCTGCCTCATGAACGAGGACAACCAATAAAAACACAAATATTGCAGCTAATGCGGTTATCATTTATTTCACCTCTGTTTTTCTACATAAAAAAGTAATATGCATAATAATAAACAACTGGAGCAGTAAATATTATGCTGTCAAATCTATCCAACATACCACCGTGTCCCGGCATTATTCTCCCATAATCCTTTATTCATGGTCTTGATTCTGGATGCAGTAAGGTCTCCCAATTGAGAAATTATCGATCCAAAAAATGCAAGTGTTGCTGCACTCCACAGGGGTGATATTCCAGCATACAAGGAATATATTACAGTTACGACTATGCTCCCAACTATCCCTCCTATTGCTCCTTCGACGGATTTTTTTGGACTTATTTCAGGACATAGCTTCCTCTTGCCAAATTTGCTGACAACAAGATATGCAAAGGTATCTGTACCAAATGCTATCAAAAAAATCACCCAAAGAAAAACGCTTCCCTCAAGGTTAATAATATGGAAAAGCAGAAAAGGTATGTAGATTATACCAGTAATTGTCATTGCAGAATCCTTAATGTCACTTTCCTTTGTAAGAACAGTTGCAGCCAATGATATTAACATTGTACTCGAAACAATAAAATCAAAAGAAATAATGGCAAAGCTATTGGATATAAACAGTAATACTGTCGCCGCGTATCCAATAATTTCGAATGGATTCACTCCCATTTTCCTAACTGCATTGTAGAACTCTCTCAAGGCTACCAATGATAGGATCAATATTGAGAAGCTTAAATAGCTTCCTCCCAGAAGGAGAACTCCAACCAATAATGCAAGCCCAATAATTCCTGATATCAATCTCACTCCCAGGTCTCCCACTTAAACACCCCCAAATCTCCTATTTCTTTTCTGATAATCAACTATGGCGTTATATAGATGATTCGCGTTGAAGTCTGGCCATAATACATCAGAAAACCAGAATTCGGAATATGCAGCCTGATAAATCAGAAAGTTGCTTAGCCTAAGCTCTCCACTGGGTCTGATTATTAGATCAGGATCCGGTTGTCCTTTTGTATAAAGGTAGTCAGAAATCAGTTTCTCATCTATTTCATCTATATTAATATTACCCTTATTTACATCTCTCAAAATATCTTTGACTGCCATGGTCACTTCCTGCCTTCCGCCATAATTGAGGGCAATGTTTAAGGTCATTCCTGTATTGCTTGCTGTAATCCCTACAGCACGCTCTACTTCCCTCATTGGCAAATCTGGTAATTTGGATATGTCGCCAAGAACCTTTATCTTTACATTGTTTTCGTTCAGTCGCTTCAGTTCCTTTCTGACAAATACAACCAGGAGATTCATCAGTGCCTCTATCTCTATGCTCGGCCTCTTCCAGTTTTCTGTAGAAAATGCATAAAGAGTAAGGTTTCCAATACCCAGTTCCTTGCATGCTTCAACAATTTGAACTACCTTTCTCATTCCCTCCTGATGTCCCAGATGCCTTGGTAGTCCACGCCTTTTTGCCCATCTCCCATTTCCATCCATTATGATTCCAATATGAACCGGCAGTTTGTCCTTATCTATATCCTTTATGGTTTTGCTGATATTTTCAGTCATATCGTCCTCCATCAACAAAAACCCCTTCTTTGAGAAGGGGTTAAATTATATTTCCATTAATTCTTCTTCTTTTTTTGCAGTTACTTCATCTATCATGGAGATATGCTTGTCAGTGATCTCCTGCATATGATCCTCTGCCTGTTTTCTGTCATCCTCAGTCAGTTCTTTATCCTTCTCCATTTTTTTTATTTTGTCAATGGCATCCCTTCTCGTATTCCTTATGGCGACTTTTGCATTTTCGCTGTTCTTCTTAACAACTTTTATAAGATCTCTTCTTCTCTCTTCAGTCAGCTGTGGTATTACAAGTCTTATTAGTTTACCATCATTTGAAGGATTTAGTCCCAAATCTGATTTCATAATCTCCTTTTCTATGACGGGTATTAGCTTTGCATCCCAAGGCTGAATTACCAGTAATCTTGGTTCAGGAGCAGATACACTGCCTACTTGCTTCAAGGGAGTTATCTGACCGTAGTAATCAACGTTAATTCTGTCCAGCAAAGCAGGGTTTGCTCTACCAGCTCTAATGGCTGCAAGCTCCTCCTTATAGACGGATATGGTTTTGTCCATCTTCGATGCCGCTTCCTTGTGTACATCCAATTCCATAACTACTCCTCCTTTACGTGGGTTCCGATTTTTTTGCCTAATACAACATTTACAATGTTATCCGGATTGTCAATTCCAAATACTATCAGTGGAATCCTATTATCCATACATAATGATGTTGCTGTGGAGTCCATTATTCCAAGACCTAATTTTAGTATATCAATATATTTTAAAGTGTCAAACTTTTTTGCCTCACAATTAAACTTTGGATCTGAGTCATATACACCATCTACACCTTTTTTGGCCAGCAGTATAACTTCAGCTTCAATCTCAGCAGCTCTCAGTGCGGCTGTGGTATCTGTTGAAAAGTAAGGATTGCCTGTACCTGCTCCAAATATTACAACCCTGCCTTTTTCAAGATGCCTGATTGCTCTTCTTCTTATATATGGCTCAGCGACCTGTCTCATTTCAATGGCAGATTGAACTCGGGTAACCACTTCCATATTCTCCAGCGCATCCTGCAATGCCAGGGCGTTCATCATTGTTCCCAACATTCCCATGTAATCGGAGGTTGCCCTATCCATGTCCTCAGTTGTTCGTCCTCTCCAAAAATTGCCCCCGCCGACCACTATTGCAACTTCAACTCCAATATCGTTTAATTTTTTTATCTGTTCAGCAATGTTGCTAACAGTTTCAATATCAATGCCCGTGCCCTTGCCACCTGCAAGTGCCTCACCGCTTAGCTTCAATATGATCCTCTTA
>CAYMHD010000045.1:0-13001 GCA_964390135.1 uncultured Gudongella sp.
AATCTTATCCTCCCCATCTTTTAATACTCCTCGTAATGTGTTAAAATCATTATATCAGCAGTTTTATAAAATTTTAGCTTTTTTTAATTATACCAATGAATTGGAATACTCAACAAGCAAAGGGTGTGTAATATGAGCGATGAAAGAATTATAAACATCATATCCAACAGAAACTATGAGTCAAGAAAAACCAAGAAAAATCTCATATACAAGCTAAGAAAAAACGGTTATGAACCATCTGAAACCTACAATGACAAGGCTGAACTGAATATCTGCATAGGAGGAGACGGAGCATTCCTTAGGGCAATTCACAGAAATGCATTTCCTGAGATCCCCTTTATTGGAATAAACACAGGCCATCTGGGATTCTTCCAGGAGCTTCTTCCAAATGAAATTGATTCCTTTATCCGTAGGTACAAGGCTCAGGATTACCAGGTCGAAAAGATCTACATGGTGGATGCCAAGGTCTGCACAAAGAATAAGTGCTTTTATCTTACAGGGATAAATGAAATCGTAATAAAGGGAGTCCGTTCAAAGGTCGTGCACCTGGAAGTCTTTATAAACGATAACCATTTGCAGAGATTTAGCGGAGATGGTCTGATAGTCTCCACCCCATCGGGGAGCACAGCATATAACTTCTCGGCTGGAGGAAGCATAGTATATCCAAGCCTGGAATCACTTCAGATAACTCCCTTGGCCCCTATCAATTCCAGTGCCTACAGAAGTCTTCCAAACAGTGCCATCATCCCAGGTGATGCCATTATCCAGATAAAGCCTGAGCTGCGGTACGAAAACTCCATTCTGGTCCTTAACGATGGGATGGAATTCAAGTATGACAACATCATCTCAATTGACCTCACAATGGCCGACAAGAAGATCTACAAGCTCAACTTCAGCAAGGACATGTACTGGAACAACCTGAAAAGTAAATTTCTTTAACTAAATGCTCCCAGTTGGGAGCATTTCTCAGTTTGAAACATTATTTAGGGCAAAATTCATAATCTCTCTGGCTATTGGAGCTGCAGCCCTGCCTCCTGAGGAGCCTTCCTCCTCCAAAAGAACAACCACCGCAACCTCTGGATCCTCAAGTGGTGCAAAGCCTACAAACCATGCATGATTATTCCCTGATGAGTTTTCAGCTGTTCCCGTCTTACCTGCCACCTGAACCCCGTTTATTCCGGCATTGGTTCCGGTTCCTGATGCAACGACCTCTCTCATCATTCTTTTTAGGGCCTGTGCCTCTCCATTGTCCAGCACCTTCATGGATTGGCTTCTGTGGGAGTCTATTGTCATTCCACCAGGAGAAAGTATGGATTCCACTAGATAGGGCATGGTCATATATCCATCATTTGCCACTGCGGAAACTACCATCAGCATGTTCAATGGGGTTGTAAGAACCCTTCCCTGACCTATCCCCGATGCACCAAGGTCTGTCAAGCCTATGGACTTATCAGGAAATATGGAGGCGGTTGTTTCAAGGTCAAAATCTATCCTCTGATTGAACAGCAAGCTCTCAGCAATCTCCCTTAAGTGATCGTGACCAATTGCAACAGCCTGATCTGCAAAATAGGTATTGCAGGAAACCGTAAAGGCTTGCTCAAGGTTCAATGGGCCATGCCCACTCTCATCAAAATCCCTGATTGCATACCCATCAATCACTGTACTTCCAGTGCACTGATATATTGCTTCAGGCACACCCTTCTGAATGACGCCTATGGCGGTAAGTATCTTGAATATTGATCCAGGAGTGTATAGGCCCTGAGTACCTCTGTTCAATAACGGGCTATCAGGATTCTCGGAAACTGTGGTCCAGTTTTCGCTTAAGGTCTCGATGCTGAAGTCAGGTACACTGACCATTGATAATATTTCGCCAGTTTTTGGGTTAATGGCAATTGCTGACCCTTTCTTGCCACCCATAAGGTCTCTCGTCCTCATCTGAAGGTCATGGTCTATTGTCAGGGAGAGGTTATTCCCCACCCCTGAAGGATTGATCAGGTTGATCAGCTCGTTTATTGCAGTATTTTCATTGGCATTGACAAGGTATGAATTGTACTTCCTTTCCAACCCCGATTTCCCATAGTCCTTTAGGCTGTACCCGATGACGTGGCTGTAGAGATTATCAAACCTGTATATTCTTTGTGCCTCTCCCTCACGGGTCTCGGAGTATACAAGAACCTCACCGTCCCTGTCTCTTATGCCTCCCCTTAAAATATTGTCCTCATTAATCCAAAGTCTCTTATTGTAGGCATTATCCCTCACAGCCTGAGCCCTGAACATCTGAAAATAGCTCAAATAGCCTATTAGAAGCACAAATCCCAGACAAAGTCCTATTAGGATTGTGATTATTCTTTTCCTTTCACTATTCATTTGCAGCACCTGCCTTTCCCCTTTTTTCAGAGGCTCCCTGGAGTATTCCCAGGGCGATAAAGCTTGTGACAACTGAGGTTCCTCCGTAGGAAACAAAGGGCAGTGTCAAGCCCGTAAGGGGTATGACCTTCATTACTCCACCGATTATTATAAGGGCTTGGATTCCAAATACCATGCTGATGCCAAGTGCAACAATCCTAAAGAATTGACTATCCTGTCTCAGGGCTATCTTAAAGCCTCTATATACAAGAAGCATAAAGAGCATGATAATACCTATCCCCGTGAAAATTCCCATCTCCTCGCTTATGGCAGAAAATATGAAGTCATTGTATGACAATGGTATGAAGGATGGGTTTCCTCTGCCAAGACCTGTCCCAAAGAAGCCCCCTTCAGATATTGCGAAAAGTGACTGGGTTATCTGATAACCCTTGTCGTTTATGTGGGGCCACGGATTAAGCCATGTGGTAACCCTGACCTTCACATGGTCAAAAAGAATGTAGCCTGATATCCCACCAGCAGCTGCCAGACCAAGATTTGCAAATATCAGACGTCTATCCTCGGAATAGATGTACTGAAGTCCAGTGAATACACCAAAAAATATCACTGCCGTACCCAGATCCCTTTGCAGAAACAAGAGACCGATAAAGGAATATGCCACCATCATAAGAATGATTTCAGCATTTTTCATCCGTCTATATTTTTCATCTCCACCATAGAAGGCTGCAAGAAGAAAGACAAGGACTATTTTTGTGATTTCCGCCGGCTGCACGCTAACTCCTGCTACGGTGATCCAGTTTATTGCCCCGTGGGTTCTGGAGCCCATTATCAAGGTAGCTGCAAACAAAACGTAGCTTCCTATCAAATATAATGGAGTTAATCTTTCCCAGAAGCCAATGTACCTTGTTGCAAAATAGGCAGCGAAAAACATTGCAATGCCAAAGGTTAGCCACATCAGCTGCTTTAGTCCCAGGTCGGGACTGATCCTGTAAATCATGATTATTCCAATGGAAATCAGCATGCACACTATTAAAAATATGTAGCTGTCCCCCTTTGATATCCTGCCAAGCAAAAAATTCGAAAAGTATATTAGCAGAACAAGTCCCACTGCAATTACATATGTTTCTGTTTGGATACCCTCCCAGCTGTATAGAAAAATCAATGACAGCGAGAGAATCTCAAATAGAAACAATAGCTTTCTCGGAGCCTTGCCATTTAGTCTTTCATTCATAATATCACCTTCCTAAGCTCCGTCTATGAAAATAAACTCAAGCTCTCCAACCTTAATTATGTCACCTTTCCCAATTCTCACCACATCAAGGACCTTTTCACCATTCAGGTAGGTTCCATTTGAGCTTGCCAAATCCTCCAGGAAAAACTCATCCTCATCCTTGATTATCCTGAAATGCTTTTTTGATATATAGGGATCCTTTATTTGTATTATATTGTCCTTCTGCCTGCCAAGGGTCAATTCTCCCTCAACCGGATAGCTGTCGCTTAGGTTATAGGGAAGAGAATCAATTCTGTTCAGAAGCTTCAAATATGCTCCCGATTCCAAATTCCCATAATCCACACTTCTGATGTCCAGATATATCATTCTGATTATGGTGAAAATGAATAGATAGATTATAAATACAAACACATATTTTAGAATTATGGAAAGCAAGTCGAACATAATATCACCTCTTATCCATGTTACCACAAACCAGTTTGCAAGGGAATTAAAACCCGTGTAAACTTGATTATTTTAAGCTTCCTATTTCATTCATCCCTAAAATCTGATATTATCAGAATGAGAAATAAAATGGGAGGGAAAAGTATGAAAAAGCTTCGAAGATCAAGATCCGACAAATATATTTTCGGTGTATGTGGAGGTCTTGGTGAATACCTAAATATTGACTCCACAATAATAAGACTGGTCTGGTTTATATTGGCATTGACATCTTTTGGAACCTTTGCACTGGCATACCTCATATGCGGTCTGGTAATACCTGAGGACGATGGCTACATTCATGAGGACGACGGGGATGGAGTTGAACGGAAGGACAACAGCAGAACCGTGGTGGGCATTGGCTTGATGATACTGGGAGCTGTGCTTCTTGGAAATATGGTGTTCCCATGGTTTTCCCATACAGTTCGTCAGGTGATGAGACTATGGCCTGCTCTACTGATTATTTTAGGTCTTTATATTCTCATCAAAAAAGATTAGTATTCAGGAAGGGAAATGAAATGATCATTACAAGCATAACTCCACAGAAGGATCCTGAAAGGGTGAACATCTTCATAGACAACCAATTTGCCTTTGGCCTGTTCTACTCCACCAAGGTGGAGCTGGGGCTGAAAAAGGGCATGGAGATTGATGAAGAACTCCTTGAAAGTATCAGGTCAAGGGATGAGCTTCAGAGTGCAAAATCAAAGGCATATCAGTATCTAAGCTTTCGGCAGCGTACCCAAAAGGAGCTTGAGGATTATCTTCTCAAGAATGAATTCAACAGAAATACAGTGGATATTGTCATTGAACAGCTTAAGGAAGCTGGATATGTGAATGATCTGGACTTTGCCAGAGCCTATGTTAGGGACAAGACCTCCTACAAGAGTTTTGGACCCTACAGGATCAGAAACGAGCTTGCACAGAAGGGAATATCCAAGGAATCGATGGAGCAGGCGCTGGAAGAGGAATACCATGAGGAGCTTCAGGACCTGGTGGATCTTGTGAGATCGAAATACTCTTCAATTCTCGATGAAAGATCCGAAAAAAGATTCAGACGAATAGGTGGATTTTTGCAGAGAAAAGGCCACTCCTATGAAACCATCAGGAAGGTGCTGGACAGAATAGATGGAAAGGATGACTAGTTTGTTTTTCGTATATATCCTTAAATGCAGTGACAACAGCCTTTATACAGGCTACACGGACAGCTTGGAAAAGCGGTTGAAAAAGCACAACGAGGGAAAGGCCTCAAAGTATACAAGATCAAGACTTCCTGTCAGCATAGTCTATTCCGAAGACCATCCTGACAAGAGCTCTGCGATGAAAAAAGAGATCTGGATAAAATCGCTTTCCCGTGAGGATAAAATTAAATTGATCCAGGAGGCTTCAGATGAACCAATTTTTTAACAGCTTGATTGAGTACCCAATAATAGCTGAGGTAAATACCCTTGATGAATTCAACCTTGCCCTGGAATCCAATTGTCAAAATATCTTTATGATGACAGGCAATATCTTCAATTTGAGACAGCTATGCAAAAAGGCCCACAATAGGGGTAAGAGCATATACATATATCTGGATGCCATCCAAGGCTATTCCAAGGATTCCTGGGGGCTTGAATTCATATCCAAGAATATTGAAATAGACGGAATAATAACATCCAAGCCAGCTCTCATGGAACAGAGCAAGGAGATGGGCATCTTCACCATGGGTAGATTCTCTGTCTACAACGAATACAAATTGGACTATACCATAGAAAAAATCAAGGAAACAAGACCACACTGCGCAATTGTACTTCCTGGAGTCCTACCCCACCTGATCATACAGATTATAAAGGAAACCAGGACACCCCTTGTTTCAAGCGGCTTTCTGGATTCCAGGGAATCAGTAATAAAATGCCTGGAATCAGGAGCAGCGGGCATATCAACAGTGCATTTCACAAACCAGGAAATATATTAACCCTGAATCCGAGGATTCAGGGTTTTTTCTAGCTTTTTGCAGCCTCTTCAGTTTTTTCATCCTTACTTGTCCTGGTCTTCCTTCTTTTTCTCTTGACCGGCTTTGAATATATCCCGATTATCAGGGCAAATAGCATCCCAACAAGACCAGCAACAGTACCTATTATGAACAGCAAGAGGTTAACCAGACTTGCATCAGCAGTAAGGGTATCCTTTACGGTGTACAGGTTGAACAGCCCTATGCCCAGAACTATGAGGCCCGGCAAATATTTCATTATCCTGATCTTCCTGAAAATCAGATGTGTCAGTAGAGTTATTCCCATGACTGCAGCAGTTACATATATTATCATCCTGGAGTCATCGTAGTACCCTCCCAGCTCAGCCAATATATCCTTAACCTTTGAAAACAGGCTAATCAACGTCCCCATAAAATCATTCCCTTCAGTTATTATGTCCCATAAGGCTATCTTTCCAACTCAGCAGCCCCATGCTTTATCATCTCATTTTGCAATATTCCTGGATATCTTCCCACTGCCCACTCTGACATTATAACAGTTGAGTCATTGGGCAACCTTATCCTGGCTACAGGTGTATTATCTATATCATACTCCTCCAAGGAATATATTACAATATGGGAGGTGGTTATTACAACCATAAATTCATTGTTTGGAGATGAAAATACATCCTGGACATCAGGCACAGTGAGTTTAACGGCGTCCCATGGGATCGCAAGCTCATCATAGCTTACCATCTCCTTTGGTGGTATGGCCTTGATATTGAAGTCCCTGTAAAGCTCCTTTTCGTTTTCCTTGTAATTGATCCTTCCCTTTAATGTCCAATACCCGTTGTTTCTAACCAGTCCAACATTCTCCTCATTTATCATTATGTTCTCATCCACTGCAGTGACGCTTCTGACTCCTTCAAGGAATAGGTCCCTTCCAGTTTCACCTACCAGGTCTGAAAGCTTGATGGGTTTCTTTTCAGAGAGATTGTCAATTGCATATATATGGAGTGATCTACGTTCATCCCTGTCCAGCTCAATGTTTTCAACTGAAACATAGTCGTTGCCCACAAAAAGTATGTTTCTCAGTATGGATGGAACAGGTCTCTCCTGAAGCAAAGTCCTCTCTCTGGAGTCAAATACCATTGCCTCCATTATCTCCGAGTTGTCATCAGGTGTGAAAAGAGGAGTTGCGTCAATTTCATCTGATATTATCCCCTCCTCAAAGGTTCTCTCCTGGTCCACAAACCAGAAGCCATTTTTTCTTGGCAGCAGGATCCTATCCAGCTCATAAAGTCCCTCAAGGCTTCTGTTCTGCATATTTATCCAATAGGTTCTGTATTCCCAGGTTGGTATCTGGTAAGCATCGTCAAAGCCCTGAGTCCTGACTCCCAGCAGCAATCCAGTGCTTAGGCTCTCATCAATGGTCTCCCCCAGATTCCTCTGAACGTTCTTTTCAACGTTTATATACCTTTCAACCTCCTCCAGGCTAACCGCCTCCAGCTGCCTTTCAAGTCTGTAAAAGCTTTCATCAAAATAAACCAGGAGCGTATCCTCATCCACCTCGATGAATTCCGCAAAGTACTGATCTTCATTTATTATTGTGATCACCTTGATATAATCCTCTTCTATCCCCAGGGATGCAGGATTAAGCTTGAACTTGGAAATCAGATAGTCCCTTGTCCTAACCTTCTTGATCTTGAATGAAGGTGTTGATGTGTAATCCTGTCCAAGCACAACTCCATCCTTGTGAAAGAGCCCGATATCCCCAACACGTGAATCAGTTTCCTGATTGTTCACTGATCCGAGATTGTATACAAGCTCTGCAACCTCCCATTTCCCTGTTATGGGTGAAAGATTGTTGTCAGGTGCCACTATTCTTTCCTTGGTCTCTCCTTCTATTACTGCACAGGAGGTCATAATAAATGACAATGCTATCATAACCACCACTAAAAGCCTTCTCATGAGGTCACCTCCCTTGGGAAGCCTATTGTTGCCACAGTACCTTCTCCGACCTGTGATTCAATCTTAAATGTTCCACCGTGCAGGCCAATGATCTCGTCACAGATTGAAAGGCCAATCCCACTATGGGACTTGCTGTTTTGACCCTTGTAGAACTTGTCCTTCACATAGGGCAGCTCGTTGTCTGGAATCCCTGGACCATTGTCCCTCACTTGAATTACCAGATGTTTCTCTTCATCATAAGCACTAAGGCTAACCTCCCCTTCACCTGTGAACTTGAAGGCATTATCCAAAAGATTGATCAAAACCTGCTTTATCCTATTTTCATCTCCCAGAATCGGCTCGATTTCATCATCTATATTAACATTAAAATCAATATTATTGTTGATGGCCCTTGGCATCATCTGGTAGACAACTGTCTTTAGGGTTTCCTTGATATCAATGGTATCCTTAACCAGGGAGATCCTTCCAGATGTGAACCTTGAAAAATCCAGGAGCTCCTCAACCATTCCAGTAAGTCTGTCACTTTCCCCTTCTATTATATCCAGTCCATCCATAAGCAGATCATTGTCCAGCTCTTCGGAATCCTTCAATGTAATTGCCCAGCCCTTTATGGATGTCAGCGGAGTCCTCAACTCATGTGAAATTGAAGAAATGAAGTCATTCTTCATATTTTCCTTCCTTGTGATCTCCTCTGCCATGTAATTCAAGGTATGTGAAAGCCTTCCAATTTCGTCGTCAACCTTTACCTGGCTCCTGACCTTGAACTGGCCGTCTGCCATTTTCTCCGCAACGTCAGTTACCTCCTTCAATGGCTTTATGATTGAGTTTGCCAAAAACAGGCTCAAAAATCCAGAAATGGCAACAACCAGCAGTCCAATTAGAATCAAAATTTGTGAAATTTGCCTTATGACTATGTTTGTCTCCTCCATGCTTGAAATGAATCTAATGATACCAATGCTTTCACCGGCGCTCTCAATTGGCATGGCAACTGCCATAACAGGCTCATCATCGTACTCCACATTTCCAGTCCATACTCCTCTACCCTCATTGATGGCCTGCTGTATGTCAGGAGTTTCTATTCTGTCCGTGAAATTTATTCCAAGGGAATCCATCAGAATATTGCCCTCCAGGTCCAGAATCTGAACCTGGGCTGCTGTATGCTGCCAGAATATGTCGGTGTCCTCAATCAGGATGCCCTCCAGGTTCCCAGATGAGAAATATCGGGCATAAAAAGTGGTGGAAAACTCAATCTGACTTGTCAGAATGTCTTCCACGTTCTTATAGTAATGGTTTCTGATCCCTGTAATAAGCAGAATTTCCAGGAATATTACAGTCACAAGTATTATCAGCATGAAATTCTTGATAAGCCTGGATTTAATACTTCGTCTCATTCCGTGCTCCTAACTTTTGGCTCTCCATCTGTACCCGACTCCCCATACTGTCTCGATATAGTATGGCTGACTTGAGTCCTCCTCTATCTTCGATCTTAACCTTCTGATGTTCACATCAACAATTTTTGAATCCCCTACAAAATCCACACCCCATACATGATTTAGGATCTCATCCCTTTTGAAGGCCTTTCCTGGATTCTCCATGAACAGCTTGGCTATGGAAAATTCAGTAGGGGTCAGTTCTATCTCCTTGCCATTCCTAAAGAACAGTCTGGAATACACATCGATCTTGAATGGTGGGAACTCAAGCATGGATGCCTCTGCACTCCCTTCAGACTCCAATCTTCGTTCCAGGGACTTTATCCTTAGAACAAGCTCTGTGGGGTTGAAGGGCTTTGTCATGTAATCATCGGTTCCGTACTCCAAGCCCATGATTTTATCGATGTCCTGACTCTTTGCTGTAAGCATGACAATTCCCAGGTGGGGATGGTCAGCCCTAAGGGACCTGCAAACCTCAAAGCCGTCAATTCCAGGCAGCATTACATCAAGAACCACTATGTCTATTGATTCTCTGCCTGCAATTTCCAGTCCCTCCTCTCCAGTTGGTGCTTCAAGGACAGTGTAGCCTGCCCTGTCCAAATTGATCTTGATAAATTTTCTTATGGATTCTTCATCTTCAACTACAAGGACCTTTCTACTCATAATATCCCCCTTAATCTATTCTATACTCTTCCAGCGTTCTGAAGCTGTAGCCTTCAAGAAGCAGATGCTCAATTATTGAGGGCAATGCTTCAAGAGTTGTGGTTTTTTCGTCGGTATCATGCATAAGGATTATCACCTGATCCTGCTTCCTGTAGGTTTCCTTGAACCGGGAGTACAGGTACTCCCTTGTTGGCTTGTCCACTTCGGAATCTCCGTTAAGTGCATTCCAGTCATAAACCTTGAAGCCCTCCTCTTCAAGGACCTTTACCGTTGGCTTCTTGTACTCGGCATGGGAGCCGCCTGGCAGTCGTACAAGGCTGGTGCTGCAGGAAGGATCCCCAACTGCATTCTGGACAGCCTTCTCAGTCCTGTAGACCTCCTCAAGGAAGCTGTCGGTATCCTTGTATATTACCTGGTAATCGTGGGAGTAGGTGTGGTTCCCGATGCTGTGTCCACCTTCATAGGTCAGCCGCATCACCTCAGGATTCCTGTCCACCATTTTCCCAAGCACAAAAAATGTAGCCTTTATGTCATACCTGTCAAGAACATCAAGTATCTGTGGAGTAATCTTACGTGAAGGACCATCATCGAAGGTTAGGTATGCGATCTTTCCTGTTTCCCCCACCTCTTCCAGAGCCTCCATTCCATTCTGTACCTGCGGCTCCTCCTCATGGGTCAGATTGTCTTCCCATGAGGCTGTTGCATCTGGCTTTTTATCATCCTCAATATTGTCAGCTGACTCCTTGATTCCCTGTATACTGTCTGCTCCCCTCTCTGTAGCTTCTCCAACGGGAGCCTCATCCTGGGAAGGCTTGGATATATTGTCTTCATCCATAGTGTAGGTCTCTGTATCATCAGCCTTTGAGTAGTCAACCAACCCTGGAATTCCAAGAAAACCGGCGATAAACATCAAGGATATGAGAAGTGCTGTTGCAAGCTTTATTTTCATGGTCAATTTCTCCTGGCAAGTGTCTTTGTTTACATATTATTATACCCTCAAAGGACAGTAGTTACAATTCAATTAACAAGCGGTTACAATTGCATTACACTATTGCAGGTCCCTGAACTGTGACCTGTAAAGGTCCGCATATATTCCTCCTCTGCCCAGGAGTTCCTCATGACTTCCCTTCTCCTCGATTCCATTACCCGTCATCACAAGAATCTCATCTGCATTCTTTATGGTTGACAGCCTATGGGCTATAACAAGGGTGGTCCTGTTTATGGAGAGTCTTTCAAGGGACTTCTGTATCATCTGTTCTGTCTCGTTGTCCAGTGCCGAGGTTGCTTCATCCAAAATCAGCACAGGTGGATTCTTTAGAAACAGCCTGGCGATTGAAATCCTCTGCTTCTGTCCACCGGAAAGCATGACTCCCTTTTCACCAACATAGGTATCGTAGCCCCTAGGCAGAGAATTTATAAAATCATGGATACTGGCATTTTTGGCAGCCTGGATGATATCCTCCTCTGTTGCTGATGGATTCCCATATTGGATGTTCTCTCTTATGGTACCGGTAAAAAGAAATACGTCCTGCTGAACCAGTCCAATATTCCTTCTAAGTGACTTCAACCTGACATCCTTGATATTGACTCCATCCAAGAGAATCTCTCCTGATGTGGTTTCGTAAAATCTCGGTATCAGATGACACAGGGTGGTCTTACCAGCACCAGATGGACCCACCAGGGCAACGGTCTTTCCCTTCTCTATGGTAAGGTTTATTCCCGACAAGACCTTTTCATCATCATTACCGTAGCTGAAGGTGACATTCCTAAAATCAATCCTTCCCTCTACAGCCTGGAGCTCAACTGCGTTCTCCCTGTCCAATATTGATGGCTCAATGCTCATGACCTCCTGGAATCTTGTAAAGCCCGTCATACCGTTTTGCAGCTGCTGCATGAAGTCGGTCAGCTTCTTGATGGGCTGCATAAAGAAGTTCACATATAAGGTGTATGCAAAAAGATCTCCAAGATCGATTATGTTACGGTAGACAAAAAAACCTCCAAGGGAGATTACGATAAGGTTAAGGGCGCTTGAGATGATCCCCACACCGGAGACGAATTCAGCCATAACCTTGTAGGACTCTCCTCTTGCGCTGGCGAACTTTGCATTCCTGTCATTGAATTTCATGATTTCATATTCTTCATTTGTGAAGGATTTGGCTACCCTTGCCCCGCTTATGCTGTTCTCAATCTGTGAGTTTACGCTGGCAATCTTCTTTCTGGCCTTCATAAAGGCCTCCTCCATCCTCTTTCTCTTCTTGATGGCAAACCAGATCATAAGGGGAATGAAGGCAAAGATTATCAGGGTCAGTCTCCACTCTATAAACATCAGAATAGTGAAGGATCCGAGGAGCATGATGGTTGATATGAAAACGTCCTCAGGTCCATGGTGGGCCAGCTCGGTAATGTCCATAAGGTCATTTATGATCCTGGACATTATATGACCGGTTTTTGTGTTATCATAGTAGCTGAAGGGCAGGGTCTGCAGATGGGTGAAAATATCCCTTCTCATATCGTGCTCGATCCTGACACCCAGCAGGTGCCCGTAGTATGCGACAATATACTGGCTTATGTATCTTAGGATGAACAGTAAAACCATTATTCCGGTCCATCTCAATAGCATCTGCATATTGCCCTCTGGTATGATCACATTGATCATGTTACGGGTGAACATGGGGAAGACAAGATCGAAGACAGATATTAGAAATGCAAAAAACATATCAGTAATAAACAAGGTTTTATGCGGTTTGTAATAGGCTATAAATTTCTTTAACATAGACAGCTCCTTTACTTCATTTTAGTTGGATTTTATGATATGATAAATGGGATTAATACTTAGACACACGAATATTATAACACGATTTATCCTGATTTTGTGCTTTAATTAATATATAACCCTGGAGGCGTCCATGAACCT
>CAYMHD010000046.1:0-2165 GCA_964390135.1 uncultured Gudongella sp.
ATTGCGATGGCTGATGCCAACATATTGTCTGTAATCGCATATAATCCATCTATGTCATTGATTATGGAATCTACAGCCTGTGGTATTTCATTTATGTTTGAAACTCCGACCGCAAGTATTTCAAGACCAAGCTCCTGTGACATTTCCTTGGCTCTTTCAACCTGTATCTCAGAATTGCTTTCAGATGTATTGAAGATAATTCCAATTTTTTCAAATGACGGGTCAAGCTGTTTGAACATTGACAGCTGCTCCATCATTGGTGTTGCATCACTTGCACCTGTGACATTTCCCCCAGGACTCTCCATTGAATCAATCAGTCCTGAAGCCACTGGATCAGTTACTGCGCTGAAAAGAACCGGGATATCACTTGTGGCCTGCTTTGAGCTTTGAGCTGCCGGTGTGGCTATTGCGTATATAAGGTCAACCTCGTCCTTTACAAAGCCCTGTGCGATTGCCAGGGAAGTGGGGATATCGCCCTGAGCATTTTGGTAATTCACTTCAACCTCCACGCCAGCTTCCTCCAAGGCCTCCACGAAGCCATCCCTAGCTGCATCAAGGGCTGGATGCTCAGCAAGCTGGTTGATTCCTACGACGAACTGTGCGCCTTCTCCAGCAGGCTCTTCTCCGCCGGTTCCCCCTGATGCTGCACACCCTGATAGAATAACGATACTTAGAATAACTGAAATGATTTTGAATAAATTGCTCTTTTTCATTTTGTTCCCTCCTTGTTATTTTGTAATAAAAAAATCTCCCGTCACTGGAATCATTAAGATTCACAGGGACGAGAGATTGTTCTCACGCGGTACCACCCATTTTATGACACAAAGTCATCGCTCAATCGGACCTGACAGTCCTATCCCTTTTAACGGCGGGCCTCCGAATTCACCTACTTGACATGCCTTTTGGCGAACCTGCTCGGGAGTGTATATGTCACATCCAGCTATTGTCAGTTTCCACCCTTCCTGACTCTCTATAAATATACTCGGATGCGTTTCTCTCCTTCAACGCTTTTATGTATTAAATACATCTTAGTGGGTTATGAAGTAAATGTCAACACCTTTTTTGAAATTAATTTTAAAAGTTTTGAGAATACGTTTGCATGAAATATGTTGAAAAACAGTATCTAAGATATCAGATGAACAGAACCGGATCATTAAGAAGGAAAGTCATGGTAGCCGACCGAACATATGAAAAAATCAGTAAGATTTTGAATCCGAGAGTGAGGCACCTGACTTTCCCAAGCGAAAACAAATACAACTTAAACCGAAGGTGAACTTGAAATATATTGCATCAACATGGGAATAAGCAAAGTTTATAGGAAAACAAATCCTGAAATATATGTTAGAATATCCTTAATAGCATATTGAGAGGAGTAATGATAATGGATAACAGAATAATCAAGGACATGGAGTTTATTGTGGAGCTGGATAGGATGAAGACAATTCTGAGACAAACCAGCCTTATAACCGAGGACAGAAGAGAGGACGATGCACAGCATTCCTGGCACATAGCCGTTATGACAATGGTCTTGTCAGACTATGCAAATGATAGCATAGATAGCAACAAGGTCATAAAAATGCTTCTGATCCACGACCTTGTTGAGCTTTATGCAGGGGATACCTTCTGCTATGACGAGGAAGGGAACAAGGACAAAAGGGAAAGGGAAGTAAGGGCAGCTGAGAAGATTTTCGGGATGCTTGATCCGGAAAAAGGCAGGGAGTTTAGAGCACTTTGGGATGAGTTCGAGGAAATGGAGACACCTGAGGCTCTTTTTGCCGCATCAATGGACCGACTTCAGCCAATGCTCAACAACTATTATAATGGAGGAGGAACCTGGAAGAAGCATGGAGTTGCCCAAAAGGACATCTATAAGCGAATAAGTCCTGTGAAGAATTCCTCGGACAAGCTTTGGGAGTTCGTGGAGCACATGCTTGAGGATGCATACAATAGGGGATTAATCGAAAAGAGATAGGACAGGAGTGATTTGATTGACTTTGGAAAGTGTGAAGAAGCATATAGAGGATGAAAATCTGGGCATTGAAATATATGAGATGGAGGACAGCACGGCAACGGTTGAGCTGGCTGCTGAGGCTCTTGGTGTTGAGCCTGGAAGGATTGCCAAGTCTATGGCCATCAGACTAAAGGAGAGGGATATCCTGATACTT
>CAYMHD010000046.1:2175-4325 GCA_964390135.1 uncultured Gudongella sp.
CCTGGCCATAAAAAAACAGGTCGAGGAGCTGAAGAAGACGGTTGACGAAGGCAAACGGGTCGCTCTCGACGGGAATACCCTGAAAGTGACGGTGCCGATGCAGGTCAAGGAAGCCAAGGGGTTCAAGTTCAAGGACACCTTCAAGGAAAAGGCAAGGTTCATAAACGGTGATGACATTTTCGAGGCCACTGGGCATCCTGTTGGAGGGGTGTGCCCCTTTGGCCTCAGCAAACCCATGGATATTTATCTGGATGAATCCCTTAAGGTCTACGACTATGTATATCCCGCCGCTGGAAGTCCAAATGCCTGCATGAAGGTTGAGCTGGATTACCTGAAGGAGGCTGTCAAGGGGGAATGGGTGGATGTGTGTAAGTAATTCACAGTTCACGATTCACAATTCACAATGAAAGGATTTAACCAGGACGATATAACCAGGACATGGGTAACAGTTTTGGTGGTTAGTTGTTAGTGGAAAGTGGGAAAATATTAGGTAATATCTAAGAAGTAAGATTTAAGAGTTGGGAAAGATATCTAGAAGTTTCTTAATTTAACCCATCATGGTGGTCGCTTGAAGCCCGAAAGGTGCTTTGCTAAAAAGTTCATATGACAGAACGACTTTAAAATCCAGCGAGGATTTTGGAGTGTATTGATTCCTCCAAGCGAAGCGGCATAGGAATCAATGAAAAAAACGAGCTGATGATTTTTCTCGGACTTGAATCGCCACGTGCCCGGCAATAGAATTCCTTGAAATCTATGATTTCATAGGAATTCATTGATAGGGTAAGAACTGCGGGCAAATACCTGAGAGTCAAAGAAAGCGAGAATGTTTTAATCATGTCCTGGTTAAATCAAAATTCCTTTCATTGTGAATTGTGAATTGTGAATTGTGATTTGTGAATTGCATCTGGCTTTTTTAGTGGTATAATCAACTTGATAATACTTTAACGTGAAAACGATAATTGGGAGTGAGAACGTGAAGAAAAGATGGAAGATCCTATTGGGGATCCTGGCTGTTTTTGTCATTGCAGCGGTGGGAATGATGATGTATCTCCAGTCAAATCTTAACAAGCTCGTATACGAGGAAATTGTAGAGGCAGATATTCAGAATATGGAGGATGGACAGTACATAGGTGAGTATTCCTCACCGCCTGTAAGTGCAAAGGTCCAGGTTGAGCTGAAGGACGGAAAAATAACGGATATTGTCATACTTGACCATGGACATGGACAGGGCGAGCCTGCAGAGGTTATTGTCCAGGATGTAATTGCCCAGCAAAGGATTGATGTGGACTCCATAGCAGGTGCAACCTATAGCAGCAGGGTTATTCTGAAGGCTGTAGAGGATGCCCTAAGGGGAAATTAAGGAGGGTTTTAGGATGAAAATTGGTATAATTGTACACTCTATGACCGGGAACACTTCTCTTGTGGCAGAAAGGATAAAAAACAGGCTTGAAAAGGATGGACATGAGCTTTTTCTTGAAAGGCTAAATATAATTGGCGGAGAGGATCAGAGCCAGTCAGACCCCAAGAAAATTAGCATAGAGCCACTGTCTATAAACCTTGAGGAAATGGATCTTCTGATTCTGGGAGGACCTGTCAGGGGATTCCAGGCTTCTCCTGCAATGAAGTCTTTTCTTGGGAATCTCAAGGGTCTGGACGGTAAGGATGCAATGATATTTGTGACCCATGCATTCCCATTCAACTGGATGGGAGGAAACAGTGCTATCAAGCAGATCAGGGGTATCTGCACCGAAAAAGGCGCCAATATTCTCTTTACGGGAATAATTGACTGGAAAAATTCAAAGAGGGAGATTCAGATTGACAGCCTGGCTGCAGGGGTTGCAAGAAAAGCAACAAAAGCAGCATCTTAGACAATTAAATAACGTTCAAAATCTCACATTGTAACTGCATTGAAATATTAAAACCCTAGAAAAAGGGTAGGAATAAGGTAAATATAAAAAGGATGTGAGATTATGACCGGTAAAGCGAGAATTTTGTAGATAAAGCAAGAAGTGGAGAGTTAAAAAATGCTGAAATGGATGCCATTATGATTAGACAATTGAATTCAGATTATCTCAAATATAAAAAACTCTTGGCTTCGTTATCGTTAGATGAATGATGGAATAACATGGGATTATTTGGTATTCAGACTG
>CAYMHD010000046.1:4335-10132 GCA_964390135.1 uncultured Gudongella sp.
AAAAGGGTAGGAATAAGGTAAATATAAAAAGGATGTGAGATTATGACCGGTAAAAGTAAGCTATTGACTGTTTTAATATTGGTAATGGCATTGTCCCTTGCAGGCTGCGCAGGTGGAGCACCAGAAGAGAATCCTCAACAGGATAATTCAGAGCTGGAGGCATTACAGCAGCAGGTGGAGGATAAGGATGCTGAAATAGAGAGCTTGAATTCAGAAATCACACAGCTGCAGGAGGAAATTCAGGAGCTTCAGGCGGCACCTCCTGAGGAACCGGTACCATTGTCACCTGGACCGACACCAGGAGACTCATTGCTGACAACAGCCATGGAGGTAATCCAGCTGATTGATAATATGGCAATGTCAGACCTGGATGTTTATGTTCATCCCACAAAGGGAGTAAGGTTCAGTCCATATGATTATGTGGACCTCCAGAATGATGTTGTTATACAGGCAGCACAATTCCAGAACCTGGTAAACAGTCCTGTTGTCCACAATTGGGGAGAGTTTGACGGAACAGGGGACCCAATCGACATGACCTTTGATGATTACTACGACAGGTTCATCTATGATGTTGATTTTGCAAACCCTGAAATGATAGGAAACAATTACAAGATTGGAATGGGGAACATCATAAACAACGTTGATACAGAATATCCCAACGGTCAATTTGTGGAATTCCATTTTACCGGCTTTGATCCCCAGTATCAGGGAATGGACTGGAGAAGTCTCAAGCTGGTATTTGAGGACCATAACGGGGCTTGGCATCTGGTTGGAATTATTCATGGTGAGTGGACCATATAATGGATTTATCTTCCGAAATCTGTTATTATAGGAGAGGATAAATCGTTTAGGGGGTGTGTGTATGTTAGGAGGACTTGTAGTAGGATTGGTCGTCGGCTGGATAGTATCACTATTCGGAGGGGATGTCCTGATAATGAATGGAATACAGGAGCTAACGGGAAATTCTGTCTCCAGTGCCGGCTATTACACCATATTTGCAATAATAGGGCTTCTCGGGGGAGTCATGAAAAAATAGTTTAAAAAAGATGCCGGATTCTCAGTTTGAGAATCCGGCATCTTTTTTTAATCGTTTATTGCTCAAGGTCCTTTACCAGGTAGAATAGGGTCTTTACTGGAACACCTGAAGCACCCTTTGGAAGATATCCAGCTGCCTTGTCAAGGAAAGCCGTTCCAGCTATATCCAGGTGAACCCAGGGAGTATCGTTGACAAACTCCTGGAGGAACATTCCTGCTGTTATTGCACCTGCACCTCGGCCTCCTGTGTTCTTAAGGTCGGCGAAATGACTCTTGAACAGTTCCTTGTACTCCTCGTTGTTAGGAAGCTGCCATACAGGCTCTCCAGCAAGCCTTGCAGCTGTGTTAACCGCACTCATAAGCTCTTCATTATTTGCAATTGCCCCTGTGTTGATGTTTCCAAGTGCTACCACACATGCTCCTGTAAGGGTTGCAAGGTCGACTATCTTGTCAGCCTTTTCAACTGTTGCCGCATACCAAAGAGCATCCGCAAGGGTCAGTCTTCCTTCAGCATCTGTATTTTCAACCTCTATTGTCTTTCCTGACATGGAGCCAATGATGTCTCCTGTTTTGTATGCATCCCCTGAAACCATGTTTTCACAGGCTGCAACTATAGCAACCACGTTTTTTTTCATCCTGTTGGCTGCAATGGAGTACATTGCCCCAATAACCGAGGCGCTTCCCGCCATATCAGAGTGCATGGTTGCCATTCCCGCAGCAGATTTCAATGAGTATCCACCTGAGTCATAGGTAAGACCCTTTCCAACTAGGGCCAGTTTTTCCTGGCTGTCAGGATTGCCCTTATAGGTCATGACAATGAATTTCGGCTCCTTTGAAGATCCCCTAGCAACAGAAAGAAAGGCCTCCATCTTAAGCTCCTGGATTTCCTTCTTTCCAAGAACCTTTACATCAACTCCAACTGGAGTAAGCCTATCCACAGCTTCCCTTGCAAGAACCTCAGGGTACATGTTCATGGCAGGCTCATTTACAAGGTCCCTGGTAAGGAAGACCCCCTCCATGACCATTTGGGTTTCCTCTATTACGCTCCTGACCTTCTCAGCCTCACCTTCAGCTATGTCAAGATATGCTTCCTCAAGAAGCACCTTGGGCTTCTTGTCGCTTTTGAACTTGTCAAAATCATATTGGGACTGTAGCAAGCCCTCCCAAATGGCCTTGTTTGTTTTTCCATAGCATCTGTCTCCGAATTTTGGTACCTTCAGTCCAATGCTTTTTATCTTCTTCTTTTGCAGCTCTCCACCAAGGGCAAAAAATCCCCTTCTTAGGCTTTCGTAAGTCAGATTTTCCTCTTCTCCCAGTCCAAGGAACACAACAGAATCTCCACTCAGAAACCCAAACAGGTCATTGAACCTCTCCACCCTGGTAGTTTCCTTGAAGGTCAGTATAACCTCAACCTCTCCACCTTTTTCAAGATAATATTTCATCCGTACACCTCCTGATATATTTAGACTCTCTTAGCATATTATACCATTGTCATCAGGGGACCAAACAATATGGACCTGTGAAATTGATAATTTTGGGAAAATAAAGCCTATTTGGGTATACAGGTAGAGGAGGATTGATGATTCTAAGGAGGATTAAAATGAGATTTGCAATATTTGACCTGGACGGGACATTGCTGGATTCAATGTGGGTTTGGGAGACCTTGGCCTACGACTATCTTATATCAAGAGGTATAGATGCCCCTGAGGATATAAGGGAAAGGCTCAGGGAATACAGCCTAAGGGAAGCCTCTGATGTACTGAAGGAAATGTACGACTTTCCTGAAAGTGGAGAAGAGATAAACGACCAGATGGAGAGGATGCTTGAAGAGTATTATTTCGATAAGATCCAGCTTAAGGAGGGTGCCATGGAGGTCCTTCAAGCCCTTAAGGATCAGGGAATAAGAATGTGCGCCGCAACTGCCACCGCAGACCATTTGGCTAAGAGAGCAATGGAAAGACTGGGAATTGATGGATACTTTGAGTTTCTTCAGACCTGCAAAAGCACTGGAATAGAAAAATACAGGCCTGAATTCTATCAGCTGATAGTTGACAGGGTGGAAGAGAATCCTGAAGACATATGGGTGTTCGAGGATGCCCTTCATTCAATGGAGGCAGCTAAAAAACTGGGAATCAGGGTTGCTGCCATAAGAGATGGATCAGCAGAGATCGACTGGGACGAGATAGAGGAGATTTCAGATATCTTCTTTGATAGCTTTCCTGAATACCTTGAAAAAACATCCCAATAGACAGCAAAAATTATTGACTTATACCTCTCCCTATGATACCTTTAGGTAAATAAATACCTTTAAATCGATCCCGTGAGATCGGAAAGGAGAGCGTATAAGTGGGATACTTGTGCCTTCCTTTGTGGAGGGCATTTTTAATGCGCTGTTCCTTGAGGTTTATTTAAACTAAAAGGAGGAATATTTATGCTAAAAGGAAGACACTTGGTAGACCCCCAGGATTTTTCAATCCAGGAACTGGAAAGCATTTTTGAATTGACACAAGAGATTATTGACAAGCCTGAGGATTTCAACTCCATTTGCCATGGAAAGATTCTCAGTACCTTATTCTATGAGCCCAGCACTAGAACCAGATTTAGCTTTGAAGCAGCGATGTTGAGATTAGGTGGAGGAGTTATCGGGTTTTCAGAGCCGGGCTCTAGTTCTGTAGCCAAGTGTGAAAGTCTGGCAGACACCCTGAGAACAGTTGCTGCCTATGCGGATATAATTGCAATGAGACACCCCAATGAGGGAGCACCCAAGCATGGGATACAGTACTGTCCTGTTCCATTGATCAACGGAGGGGACGGTGGACACCAGCACCCTACACAGACGCTTACGGACCTTTTCACAATACTGGAATCCAAAAAAAGACTTGATAATCTTACAATAGGCTGCTGTGGTGACCTTAAGTTTGGAAGGACTGTCCATTCCCTGATAAAGGCAATGTCACGATATGAAAATGTTAAGTTCATTTTGGTATCCCCAAAGGAGCTTCAGGTTCCAGACTACATCAGAACTGAGATTCTTGAGCAGAGGAACATAGAGTTCCAGGAGGTTGAAAGACTTGAGGAGGTCATAGACCAGATGGACATTCTATACATGACAAGGGTACAGAAGGAGAGATTCTTCAATGAGGCGGACTATGTAAGGCTTAAGGACAGCTACATTGTGGATCTGAAAAAGCTGAAGGATGCCAAGGAGGCCGTTGAGGTGGATGATGATCCCAGAGCCTGGTACTTCAGACAGGTAAAGAATGGGATGTTTGTTAGAATGGGACTTATTCTAAAGCTTTTGGGGGTGAAGTAGATGTTGAATATAACCAGCATTAAAAAGGGATTAGTGATTGACCATATAAGACCGGGAATGGGACTTAAGATATTCGAGTATCTGAAGCTTGGAAAGGCGGATTTCACAGTTGCCCTGATCATGAATGCAACGAGCAACAAGATGGGCAGGAAGGACATCATAAAGATTGAGGACGTAATAGATGTTGACTTTGCAATGCTTGGATTTTTGGATGCAAACATCACTGTAAATGTCATCGAGGATGAAGTGATCACTGAAAAGATCAACCTTTCATTACCTGAAAGGGTCCAGGATATCATAAGATGCAAGAATCCAAGATGCATAACCACTGTGGAAAGGGACATAACCCATAAATTTGTACTTCTGGATAAAGAAAAGGGTATATATAAATGTGAGTACTGCGACCATATATATTCCTGGGAGGGTTAAAATGAAACTTTTAATAAAGGGTGCACATCTTATTGATGGGCACCATGCTTTTAATAAGGACATTTACATGGAGAACGGCAAGATAAAGGAAATAGGTGAAGACCTTGATCATGATTGCCAATGGATTGATGCCAAAGGGCTGGTACTTCTCCCGGCATTTGTTGATATCCACGCACATTTCAGGGATCCGGGCCACCTTGACAAGGAAGACCTCATGACAGGGGGAATGGCTGCCCTCAAGGGAGGTTACACCTTCGTGAACCTTATGGGTAACACAGACCCTGTCTGCTCCCATATGGATACAATCAATTACATCAGGGAAAAGGCAAGGGAGCTTGACCTGGTGGAGGTCCATCAATGTGCATCGATCACTGAGAACTTCGATGGGAAAACCCTGGATCATCTTGACGGTCTTGATGAGGATGTAGGTATGATAACTGACGATGGGAAGGGAGTCATCTCTCCCCTGATAATGTATAGGGCAATGGAGAAGGCAAAAGAGCAGAAGAGAATAGTTATGGCCCATGCTGAGGAAATGGACCTGACAGACATCGACTACAGGCTTTCCGAAAACCTTGAAACCGTAAGGGATATCTACCTGGCCAAGCATAACGGGGCCAGGCTCCACCTTACCCATGTCAGCACAAGGGAGGCAATTGAGGAAATAAGAAGGGCAAAAGCAGATGGTGCAGATAACATAACCTGCGATGTAACACCTCATCATATCTCCCTGTGGGACGAAGAATACAGGGTTAATCCCCCAATCAGGGGAAAAGAGGATGTTGAGGCCCTGATAGAAGGTATTAAGGACGGAACTGTCGATGCCATCGGAACCGACCATGCTCCACACACACCTGAGGACAAGGAAAAGGGAAGTCCTGGAATTTCAGGTATTGAGACTTCATTCCAAATTTGCCACACTCATCTGGTAAAGACCGGACACATTCAGATGGGACAGCTTGTAGGGTGTCATCTTCACCCAGGTTGTAAAGAGCCTCAGCGACGAGGAGGTTCATGACG
>CAYMHD010000046.1:10142-10653 GCA_964390135.1 uncultured Gudongella sp.
AGCTTGTAGGGTTGATGTCGGAGAATCCGGCCAGGATACTTGGTCTTAACAAGGGAAGGCTCAAAAATGGCTATGATGGTGACGTGGTGCTTGTGGACCTGGATAAGGAAAGCCAGGTCAACCCGGACAGGTTTGTTTCCAAGGGTAAAAACACACCGTTTTCAGGGATAAGGGTCCAGGGTGAAATCCTTATGACCATAAGAGGTGGCAGCATAAAATACATGTCAAAGGAATGCGGGGAGGAGAGATTTCATGATAATAGATAGGCTCCATGAAAGGGTCCGGGAAAAAGGGATGGTATGTGTGGGCCTGGATTCAAGCCTGGATCACATACCACAGGAAATCAAGGATAAATATCAGGATGTGGACCAGATAATGTTTCAGTTCAACAAGAGGATAATAGACGCAACTGGAGACATAACAGCCGTCTACAAGCCACAGATCGCGTTCTACGAGGCCTATGGACTAAAGGGGTTGATGGCATACAGCAGGACCCTTTCCTACCTCAGAT
>CAYMHD010000046.1:10663-12966 GCA_964390135.1 uncultured Gudongella sp.
TCCATAGGGGACATAAAGAGGGGAGACATCTCCTCCACTGCGAAAATGTATGGGAAGGCACACTTTGAGGGGGATTTTGAAACGGATTTCATCACAATCAATCCCTACATGGGCTTTGACAGCATCACTCCATATTTGCCATATGTTGAATCTGGAAGGAAGGGTTTGTTTGTACTTTTGAGAACCTCCAATCCAGGTGCCAGGGATATAGAATACCTTGAGGCTGAGGGAAAGAAGGTCTACTATCATGTGGGTGACAGGCTTGCCCAGATGGCCGAGGATTTCGTGGGAGGATGCGGCTATTCCTCCATAGCGGCTGTAGTGGGAGGAACCCATGTTGACGAGGCAGTGGAAATAAGGGAAAGATACGGGAAGCTTTTCTTCCTGATACCCGGATACGGTGCCCAGGGTGCAAGGGGAGAGGATGTAAGGCTCTATCTTAAGGAAAACAATGGAGGCGTTGTCAATTCGTCCAGAGGGATCATCACGGCTTACAAGAAGCATGAGGATGGATACGAAAATTTTGAAAGGTACACCAGGGAAGCGGTACTGAGGATGAGGGAGGATATAGGCTTTGAAGGATAGCTATAGGGATGGAATTATTATTCTTAATGAAGAAGTGGCAAGGGGGATTTTCAAGCTGGTTCTTGATGGAGATTTCACTGGAGAACCAGGGCAGTTCTATATGCTGAGAGGCTGGAATGGCCTTGATCCATTTTTGCCGAGACCTATCAGCATAGCTGATGTGGAGGATGGAAGGCTTACCCTTCTCTATGAGGTAAGGGGAAAGGGAACCCATATAATTTCAAGGCTTTCAGTGGGAGACAGCCTAAGTGTCCTTGGACCCTTGGGGAATGGCTTCGAAAATCTCCGGGAAGGTAGGCTAGCCCTGGTATCAGGGGGAATAGGAATTGCTCCCCTGCTGTATCTTGCCAAGAGAAGGGAATCCCAGGTGGACCTGTATTCAGGCTTCAGAAGTGAACCGTATTTCCTTGAGGAGTTCAGACCATTTGTAAATGAAATCAGGGTATCCACCGAGGATGGAAGCTTTGGTCACGAGGGATTTGTCACAGAGCTCCTAAGCCCTGAAGAATATGACCTTGTGGTTTCATGCGGGCCAATGCCCATGATGGAGGCTCTTGCAAAGCAGTGCAGGGACAAGACCGAGCTTATGCTTTCAATGGAAAGCCATATGGCCTGTGGAATAGGAGCTTGCTTGGGGTGTACAATCCAGACCATACGTGGTATGGAAAGGGTATGCAAGGAAGGACCCGTATTCAACTCCAGGGAGGTGATTTTCCATGACTAGGGTTGATTTCTGTGGTGTAGAGTTCAAGAATCCCGTGGTTGCTGCATCGGGGACCTTTGGATTCGGACGGGAGTTCCAGGATTACTTCGACATATCAAGGCTTGGGGGAATATCCTCAAAGGGGCTGACACTGAATAGGAAGGAAGGCAACAAGGGGAGGAGAATCCACGAAACCGCTGCTGGAATGATGAACAGCATAGGGCTTCAGAATCCGGGAGTTCAGGGGTTCATCAAGGATGAGTGGCCCTTTATGAAAGGCCTTGATACCGTAACAATGGCAAACCTGGGTGGAGGAACAGTTGAGGAGTATGTGGAGGGCGCCAGGCTTCTGGAGAAGACAGAGGTCCCAATAATTGAGCTTAACATATCCTGTCCCAACGTTAAGGAGGGCGGAATGGCCTTTGGAATACAATGTGCTCCGGCATCCATTGTTGTTGAGGCAGTAAGGGCCGTAACCAGCAAGCCCTTGGTTGTGAAGCTGTCACCAAATGCAGAGAACATAGTGGAAATGGCTCTTGCCTGTGTGGAAGCAGGAGCAGACGCCCTTTCACTTGTAAACACCTTCAATGCCCTGGCGATTGATGTAAGAACCAGGAGGCCGGTATTCAACAATATAACTGCAGGGCTTTCAGGACCGGCCATCAAGCCCATTGCACTCAGGATGGTGTATGAGGTTTCCCGGTCTGTGGATGTTCCAATCATTGGCATAGGTGGAATCATGAACTGGGAGGATGCGAACGAATACATCATGGCTGGAGCAAGCCTTGTACAGGTTGGAAGTGCAAATTTCAGAAAGCCGGATATTTGTCTGGATATAATAAAGGGTATAGAGGGATATATGGATAGTGAAGGATTGGAAGACCTGGAAGAGATAAGAGGGATCATCGGGAGGTAGATTATGATTATTGATTTGTTGAAGGAATCTGAAGCGCTTCTGGATTCTTAATAAAAAGTGTCTTTAAAGATAGAACTGTTATAATAAACGTGATATAAT
>CAYMHD010000047.1:0-275 GCA_964390135.1 uncultured Gudongella sp.
CCTCGATTCTCCTTGTTCCTGATGCGATACCCGCCTCTGAGACAATCTTGAAGAGTCCAATCTGACCGGTGTTGGATACGTGGGTTCCTCCACAGAGCTCCTGTGAATAGTCTCCCATGCTTACAACCCTTACGGTCTCGCCGTACTTCTCCTCGAATAGGCCTGTTACTCCATCTTCCTGTGCTTCCTTGAGGGACTGCTCCTTTGTGATTACAGGCAAGCCTTTAAGAATCTGCTGGTTGACCAACTCCTCGATTCTCTTAAGGTCATCCTTG
>CAYMHD010000047.1:285-902 GCA_964390135.1 uncultured Gudongella sp.
TCATATTTTATTTCAAATTTTTCATATTGTTTGATTAAATTTTCTTTAGAAATACTTTCAAAATGAGTGAAGTCAAATCTCATTCTGTTTGGCATTACCAGTGAACCGGCCTGGTTTACATGGTTGCCAAGCACCTCCTTAAGTGCCTTGTGGAGAAGGTGGGTTGCTGAGTGGTTCCTTCTTGTTGAATCCCTAAGGTCGTCATCCACCTGTGCAAGGAGCTCAGTCTCTTCCTTGAGCTGACCCTCCAGTATCTCAACCAGATGGATAGGTGCTCCATCCTGGCTAAGCTTGGTGTCCAGAACACTTGCCTTGCCGCCTTCCCAGGTGAGGGTTCCCTTGTCTCCTACCTGACCACCCTGTTCCCCATAGAATGGTGTCTCTTGGAGAATCACATGACCCTGTTCACCATCACTGAGTAGGCTTACCCTTTCACCTTCCTTTATTAGAAGTAGGGGCTTGCTCTCCAGGGATGTCTGCAGGTAGCCCCTAAAGGCTGACCTGATACCCTTTGTCAGCTCGTCATCGTTACCGCCCCATCCACCGTCGGTTTCGCTTCTGGCGCTTCTTGCCCTCTGTCTCTGCTCCTCCATATGGACCTTGAATTCTTCCTTGTT
>CAYMHD010000047.1:917-12895 GCA_964390135.1 uncultured Gudongella sp.
GCTCGATTCCTCTTTCAACAAGGATCTCCTCAGTAAGCTCCAGAGGGAAGCCGTAGGTATCGTAGAGCTTGAAGGCCCTTTCCCCACTGAATACCTCTTTCTTGGAGGCCTTCATATCTTTTATATAGTCCTCAAGGATTGAAAGTCCGGCATTTATCGTCTCCTGGAATTTCTCTTCCTCGGCCTTGATTATTTTCCTTATCTGCGCTTCATTTTCCTTCAGCTCCTTGTACTCAACCTGCCAGGAGTCTATTACGACACCTGCCATCTTGTGAAGGAAGCCCTCCTCGATTCCCAGAAGCTTGCCGTGTCTTGCTGCCCTTCTGATTAGCCTTCTTAGGACATAGCCTCTGCCTTCGTTTCCTGGTATTACACCGTCGCTGACAAGGAAGGTCATTGCCCTTGTGTGGTCAGTGATCAATCGAACGGAAACATCCTTGGCCTCATCTGTACCGTATTTGTATCCGCTGATCTCTTCTGCCTTTCTGAGTATGTCATTTATGGCTCCAATATCAAAGATTGTGTTTACATCCTCCATTATTGCCGCAATTCTCTCAAGTCCCATTCCAGTATCAATGTTGGGATTTGAAAGGGGATGGTATACTCCCTTCTCGTCCTTGTCAAACTGAGTGAATACAAGGTTCCACACCTCCAGGAACCTGTCGCAGTCACAGCCTGGCTTGCAGTCGTCTTCTCCGCAGCCGTAGGACTCTCCTCTATCTATATAAATCTCCGAACAGGGGCCTGAAGGTCCAACCTCAAGCTCCCAGAAATTGTCCTCCTTACCAAGTCTTACAATCTTTTCCTCCGGAACACCAATATCATTTTTCCAAATGTCATAGGCTTCGTCGTCCTCGTAGTAGACGCTTACCCAAAGGTCCTCCGGGTCTATTTCAAGTCTCTCTGTAAGGAATTCCCATGCCCATGCAACGGCCTCCTTCTTGAAATAATCTCCAAAGGAAAAGTTACCGAGCATTTCAAAGAATGTGGCATGTCTTGCCGTCCTTCCAACGTTCTCTATATCACCTGTTCTGATACACTTCTGACAGGTTACCATTCTGTTGTGTGGTGGAACCGCATCTCCAGTAAAGTAGGGCTTTAAAGGTGCCATCCCGGCTCCGATCAGCAATAGGGATTTGTCATTCTTGGGAACCAATGAAAAGCTGGGTGCAACCAGATGGTCCTTTTCCTTGAAGAATTCAAGATATTCCTTTCTTATTTCGTGAAGTCCTAATTTTCTCATACATACACCTCGTCCCTTTTTATTAGAAAAATCCTCCCTTTAAAGGGAGGTAAGTCCTATCTATATTATTTTAAAGTAAAGCCCTTTATTTGTCAATTTACAATGACTTGGTCTCCTCTCCTTCAATTGGATATCTCTGGGCCAGCCTTTTCTTGAAGTAGTTGAAAAGTATTATTGATACGCTAACCGCCGGAACGGAAAGTATCATGCCCATAACCCCAAATATTGTTCCGCCCACGATGATTGCAAGCAGGATTGTAAGGGGGTGCATCCCGGTTGTCTTTCCCAGCACCTTGGGTCCAAGTATGTTGTTCTCTGCCCACTGTATCAGTATGAAGAAGACTCCAACCCAGACTGCCTTGATTGGACTGGATATGAATGCAAATATTACAGCCGGCAGGAATCCAAGGAAGGGTCCGATGTATGGGACAATATCCGCAAGTCCTGTAATAAAGCCAATCACAATTGCAAATTCAATTCCCATAAGAAATAGGAAGATCGTTGTGGCAATTCCAACCATGACAGCCATCAGAAGCCTTCCCCTGATGAATTGGGACATTGCCGTATCTATTTCCCTAAGCAGTTCCAGAATCTCTTCCTTGTGCTTTTTTGGTATAACCCTTCTGAACTTGTCTATGAAGTGCTCCTTATCAACCAGGAAATAGAAGGTAAGTATGGGTGTAAGTATCCAGCTGATGATTCTTGTAAAAAGACCTATCATGCTAAGGACAAACCTTTCAATGCCATTGGCTATTCCCGACTGGATCCTCTCAAGGTTTTGGGAAACCACATCCTCTATGCTCTTGAGCAGCTCAGGCATTTCAATGAGGTTATCCGAATAACCGGAATAAAGATTGGTTATCCATAGGGAAATGGTATTTACATAGCCTGGAAAGTTTGTCACCAGTCTTTTGATTTCCTGACCGGTTCTCGGCAGAACTGAGACAGAAAGTATGGAAATCACTGCAAGGATCATAAGATAGACTGTCATTGTTGCAAATATCCTCTTCAGTCCCTTCCTTTCAAAGAAGTTCACAAGGGGGTTCAGAAAATATGCCAGAATCATAGATATGATTATGGTATAGAAGGTGTCTGCCACCAGGGTGTACCGTCTGAAAACAATCGTAACAAAATAGATACCGAAAAGGGTTATTATTACCCACAGTATCAGCCGTGTATTGTATCTGATGACTTTTTTGTTTGGAACATACCTGTTTCCAATGTTGATCAGGTAATAGATAACCAGAGCCAACAATAGTGCTGACAGGATCCATACCAGATTCACGAAAAGAGAAGGCGGCGTATTGATTGACATTTAATCACCCCTGAACAGATAAAGACCATGGCTGGATGTTTCTACGCCATCTCTAACCAAAGTCTTTATAGGTCAATAATTATTCTTCCTCGTCTTCAGGAAGGTCATGGAGATGTTCATCATCAAAGTCAACATCCTCCAGTCCTTCAATTTTTACCCCTGATTTCTTTGAATAATCAACAAGTGCTGATTTTATGGCCTGTTCAGCCAACACACTACAGTGCATCTTAACTGGTGGAAGACCATCCAGAGCATCAGCCACTGCCTTGTTTGTCAATTCCATTGCTTCCTTCACAGTTTTACCCTTGATCAATTCCGTTGCCATGCTGGAGGATGCTATTGCAGATCCACAGCCAAAGGTCTTGAATTTCACATCGGTTATCACATCTCCATCTATCTTAAGGTACATCCTCATAATGTCCCCACATTTTGCATTACCCACTTCACCTACTCCGTCGGCATTCTCTATCTCACCAACATTACGTGGTTGGGTGAAGTGCTCCATTACCTTTTCTGAATACATTTATATTCCCCCCTGAACTTTATCATATAACGGTGACATCATTCTAAGCCTGTCAACTATCCCTGTCAGCTGGTCCACAACATAATCAACCTCTTCCTCGGTATTAGCTAGGCCCAAGGACAATCTCAGTGAACCGTGAGCTATTTCATGCGGAAGACCAATTGAAAGAAGTACGTGTGACGGGTCAAGTGAGCCTGATGTGCATGCAGAACCGCTTGATCCAGCTACCCCTACCATGTCAAGACTTAATAGAAGCGCTTCCCCTTCAATGAACTGGAAGCAGAAGTTAACATTTCCCGGCAGTCTCCTTTCAGGATGACCATTGAGCCTTGTATGGGGTATCTTGTCCTGGATTCCCTTTATCAGTCTTTCCCTCAATGCGATAAGCTTCCTGTTGTTTTCCTCAAGATGGTCATAGGCAAGCTCAACAGCCTTGCCGGTACCTACGATTCCTGCTATGTTTTCAGTTCCAGCCCTCTTGTTTCTTTCCTGAGCTCCACCTGCTATCAAGGGGTCAATTCTTGTCCCCTGTCTGATATAGAGGGCTCCAACCCCCTTGGGTCCGTATAGCTTGTGTGCAGACATTGAAAGAAGGTCTATATTCATTTCATTGACATCTATCCTTAGGCTTCCTACAGCCTGAACTGCATCCGTATGGAAAAGTACCTTGTGCTTTCTTGCAATCTCACCAATTTCCTTGATGGGTTGGACCGTACCGATCTCATTGTTGGCAAACATTATTGAAATAAGTATTGTATTTTCCTTGATTGCAGCTTCCAGCTCCTCAAGACGGACCATTCCATATTCATCAACATCCAGATAGGTCACCTCAAATCCCTGCTCTTGAAGGTACTCACATGTGTGAAGCACTGCATGATGCTCTATCTTGCTTGTAATGATGTGATTGCCTTTTTCCCTGTGTCTGTATGCAATCCCCTTGATTGCCCAGTTGTCTGCCTCAGAGCCTCCGCCTGTGAAATAAATCTCATTCTTCTTCGCACCTATGCCCTTTGCAACCTGTTCCCTTGCCTTGTCGATTGCAAGCTTGGACTTGCTGCTCAGTTGATAGACGCTTGAAGGATTTCCGTAGAATTCTGAAAAATATGGAAGCATCTCCTGGAGGACTTCCTTCTTGACAGGTGTCGTAGCCGAGTGGTCCATGTATATCATCTTATCCATTAATCTCCCTCCAATTCCGTGTTTATTCCATTGTTGTCCTTTATCATATCCATAAGAGTTATGGAATCAATTACCTGGTCGATGCTATTCTTGATCTGTCCCAGAACCCACTGGGTAGCACATCTGTCATCCCTGCTGCAATCATAGCTTCCATCTGCAACACAATCTGATGGGGAAAACTGTCCTAACAGGGAACTAAGAACCTCTCCCACTGTTATCTTCTCGGGAACTCTGGAAAGCATGTAGCCTCCATAGGCTCCTCTAACACTTTTCAGTAGCCCATCCTTCTTGAGACTTGAAAAAAGCTGCTCCAGGTAATTTTCACTAAGTCCCTGTTTTTCGGCCACATATTTCAGGGAAATAGGTCCCTGCCCATAATCCTGGGCCAATTGGTACATGGCCATAAGGCCGTATCTTCCCTTGGTTGACAATTTCATTTCATCACCTCTTTAATCCCAACCTATTTAGTTGGTATTCCTAATATAGTATAGTATATCCGGGTAATCTTGTCAACATTGAAAAGCACTTAAGGCCGGGAAAATTCCCAGCCTTATTTTTGAACAACTAGTCCTGTATGTTAAGTTTCTTTCTCAAGCTAGTTAGCATGTCCGCAGTCATGTCATCCAGAAGGAAATCAGGATTCCAATCCCATTGGGCCCTTGCCTCCGTATCATCCAGTGAATTTGGCCATGAATCAGCAATCCCCTGTCTTACTGGGTCAACATCATAATCCAGCTGGAATTCAGGGATATGCTTTCTGATGGAATGGGCCATATCCTCGGGATCAAAGCTCATTGCAGTGATGTTGAAGGCGTTTCTATGCTTGAGTCTTGATGGGTCGGCCTCAAGAAGCTGAACTATTGCGTTCAAGGCATCCGGCATATACATCATGTCCATCTTTGTTCCCTTGTCAATGAAGCTGGTGTATTTCTTCTGCTTCAGAGCCTCATAGTAAATGTGAACAGCATAGTCAGTGGTTCCTCCACCTGGAAGGGTGTCGTTGGAAATCAGGCCAGGGAATCTCACTCCCCTAGTGTCCACTCCAAACTTGTTGAAGTAGTAGTCACAAAGGTTCTCTCCTGCAACCTTTGTAACACCATACATGGTTCCAGGTCTCATTATTGTATCCTGTGGAGTCTTGTCCTTTGGTGTGTTTTCCCCAAATACTGCAATGGAGCTTGGAGTGAAAACTGACAGGTCCTTCTCCCTTGCAAGCTCAAGAACATTGTAGAGTCCGTTCATGTTTACATCATAGCACAGCTGTGGCTTAGCCTCACCAACAGCCGACAGGATCGCAGCAAGGTTAACTATGGTATCGATCTTGTACCTGTCAACAATCTCCCCCATCTTTTCCCTGTCCAAAACATCCAGTATTTCAAAGGGTCCGCTTTCTATCAGGTCCTTGTGTGTGTCCTTAGCCTGCATATCACTCATTACGACATTGTCATTGCCGTAGATGCCTCTCATCTTTTTGGTGAGCTCTGAACCTATCTGTCCAAGTCCACCGGTTATAAGGATTTTCCTCATATATTTAATGCACCTCCGTTGATTTTGAATTACTTCGTCTACATTATAACATACTTGAAAAAAATTCATACACCTATTGAAGAATCCAGAATATTAAAATTGTATAGAATCTTTAAAGTACTTGGTCTATTTCACCATGACTGTAGCAGATTCCAAGGGTCTTTGGACCAAGATGGGCACCTATGACCGGCCCCAGCTCATCTATTGTAATCCTTGCTCCAGGGTAGGCTTGCTGTAGGGTCTGGGAGATTTTTTCTGCCTCTTCAGCATTGGTGACATGACAAAGTGATATGCGTTCCACCCCTTCAGGGATGTAGGTCATCAATTTGCTTAGGGCCTTTTTTCTGCCCCTTATCTTCTCAACAAGCTGAAGCTCACCCTGAATCAGTCGTATCACAGGCTTTATGCTCAATATGTTGCCAATCCCAGCCTGGAATGATGATAGCCTTCCTCCCCTGCTCAGGTACTCCAGGGTATCTGTTGTAAGAACTATGCCCAGGTTTTTCTTCCTGTTTTCAAGCTCCTGCCTAATTTGGTCAGCATCCAACCCAGCCTTTGCCATCTCTACGGCATCCTCTGCCAGAAATCCCAGTGTCGCAGCGGCTCCAAGGCTATCAACAACCTTTATGTTCTCCGGATCTACCATTTCAGCCGCCATTTGTGCACTTGAATAGGTCCCGCTTATTTTCGATGAAAGGGTCACCACAACAATCTGGTCATAGCTTTTCAGTGCCTCATCATATGCTGCTGCAAAGTCCCCAACCGCAGGCTGACTTGTTGTTGGAAAGTATTCAGTAGATTGAAGCTTTGAGTAGAATTCATGGAATTCACCCTTCAGTCCCTCCTTGTACTCCTCCCCATCAAATACATAATTCAAAGGTACTACTGTTATATCCATCTTATCTATGTACTCCTTGTCCAAATAGCTTGTACTGTCTGTAATTATTTTTATTTTCATATACACACCTCCAAAATTTCAAAAAAAACAATGATTCTGTTAAAAATTCAACAGAATCATTATTGCATAATTTCTTCTATTTTACAACAATATTGTATATCTTTCCTGGGACGTAAATTTCCTTGACTATGGTCTTGCCATCCAGGAATTTTGTTATTGCGGGAACCTGGTCAACCTTGTCCTTCAGATTCTCCTTCGGTTCGTCCAGGGCAACTGTTATTGTACCCCTCACCTTTCCATTTACCTGTACTGGAAGATCCAATACCTTGTCTATTGTCTTTTCCTCATCATATTCAGGCCAGCTTGTCTGGAAGAGTCTACCTTCTATACCCACTGCCTCCCAAAGCTCCTCAGTTATATGTGGTGCAACAGGGTTTAGAAGCACAAGGTAGGTTTCAAAATCCTTTCTGGTTATTGAGCCATGATCGTTGAACTCATTTAAGAGTGACATCAGCGCAGCTATCCCTGTATTGAACTTTAGGGTCTCAAAGTCTTCGCTCACCTTCTTGATTGTCTTGTGGATTGAGGATTCAAGGTCTTCCGTGTACCCTTGTCCATCCTGAAGGATTTCCTGAAGTCTCCATACCCTGTCAAGGAATCTTCTACAGCCCTTTACTCCGTTTTCAGACCAGGGAACACTCTTTTCAAAATCCCCAATGAACATCTCATAGGTCCTCAGGGTGTCCGCTCCGTAATCATTTACTATATCATCAGGGTTAACAACATTTCCCCTGGATTTAGACATTTTCTCATTGTTGTCTCCCAGGATCATGCCATGGGATGTCCTTTTTGAATATGGCTCCGGTCCTGGTACCACTCCAATGTCATAAAGGAACTTGTGCCAGAATCTTGAGTAGAGCAGGTGCAGGGTTGTATGCTCCATCCCTCCGTTGTACCAGTCAACAGGCATCCAATAGTCAAGCGCTTCCTCCGATGCAAACTTTTCGCTGTTGTGTGGATCGGTATATCTTAGGAAATACCAGGATGAACCCGCCCATTGAGGCATGGTGTCAGTCTCCCTGTGTGCATCCTTTCCACACTTTGGACATGTTGTGTGAACCCAGTCGTGGATGTTGGCAAGTGGAGATTCACCAGTTTCCGTAGGCTCGTAGTTGTCCACCTCTGGAAGCAGCAATGGAAGTTCTTCCTCAGGGATTGGAACCCATCCGCAATCATCACAGTGGACCAAGGGTATTGGCTCTCCCCAGTATCTCTGTCTTGAGAAGACCCAGTCCCTAAGCTTGTAATTGACCTTCTTCTCTCCAAGGTCCTTTTCCTCAAGCCACTCTATCATCTTTTGTATGGCTTCCTTAACCTCCATACCATCTATGAATCCTGAATTGACAAGAATTCCAGAATCGGTGTCAGTGTAGGCTTCCTTCTCTATATCTCCGCCCTTGATTACCTCAATTATTGGTAGATCAAACTTCCTGGCAAACTCCCAGTCCCTCTGGTCGTGTCCTGGAACGGCCATAATTGCTCCTGTACCATAGGTCATAAGAACATAGTCAGATACCCAAAGAGGAATTTCCTTGCCTGTTGCGGGGTTGATTGCCGTAAGACCCTTCAGCTCCACACCTGTCTTGACCTTTGAAAGCTCAGTTCTTTCAAAGTCACTCTTATTCAGGACCTCGTCAGCATAGGCCCTTACCTGGTCTATGTTTTCAATTCTGTCTGCGTATTTCTCAATTAGCGGATGCTCCGCAGCTATGACCATATAGGTGGCTCCAAAAAGGGTGTCTGGTCTTGTTGTAAAGACCCTCAGCTTGTCCTCTCCACCGGATATCACGAAGTCCAGCTCGGCACCAACTGATTTTCCAATCCAGTTTGTCTGCTGAATCTTGACTCTTTCAATATAATCCACAAGATTAAGGTCGTTTATCAGCCTTTCAGCATACTCGGTTATCTTAAGCATCCATTGATTCTTGACCTTTCTTACGACCTCGCTGCCACAACGCTCGCAGACGCCTCCAACAACCTCTTCATTGGCCAATCCAACCTTGCAGGATGTACAGAAGTTTATTGGGAATTCCTGCTTGTATGCAAGTCCCTCCTCAAACAGCTTCAGGAATATCCACTGGGTCCATTTGTAGTACTCAGGATCAGTGGTGTTTACCTCCCTGGACCAATCAAAGGAAAAGCCTATTGACTTAAGCTGGCTCTTGAATCTTTCGATGTTCTTCTCAGTCACGATTCTTGGATGGATCTTGTTCTTTATTGCGAAGTTTTCAGTGGGTAGTCCAAATGCATCCCAGCCCATAGGGAACAGGACGTTGTAGCCCTGGTATCTTCTCTTCCTTGCAACGATGTCAAGGGCAGTATAGGGTCTTGGGTGTCCCACGTGAAGACCGTTTGCTGATGGATATGGGAACTCCACCAGGGCAAAGAATTTGGGCTTCTCACTGTTGTTTGTGGCCTTGTACACCTCTTCCTGATCCCAGATGTCCTGCCACTTTTTCTCAATATCCTTTGGATTGTACTCTCTCATTGAATGACCTCCTTAAATTTCAAAAAATAAAACCTTTCATCCCCATAGAGACGAAAGGTTATTCCGCGGTACCACTCTTATTGATTAATCCACTTAATGTCCCTTAACGGTGACTGCCGTCCAGAACTTACACCCTGGAAACTCTGAGATGAGTTCAAGTGCTTCATATACTGCTTTTCACCATCCAGCAGCTCTCTATAATGAATCCACACCCTACTTGTTCTCTTCAATGTTTGTCTGATTTAGCTTTGATTATAGCAAATACGGGTTTCCTTAGCAAGAATTATTTAGAATTCGGCTGAATTTACGGTTCTAGGGAATGGTATCACGTCTCTGATATTTGACATTCCAGTGATGTACATCACTGCACGCTCAAAGCCCAAACCATAGCCTGCATGCTTTGTACCGCCGTATTTCCTAAGCTCCAGGTACCACCAGTAATCCTCAGGATCCATTCCAACGTCCCTGATCTTCTGCTCAAGCACCTCCAGACGTTCCTCCCTTTGACTGCCTCCGATGATCTCACCAACTCCTGGAACCAGAAGGTCCATGGCAGCAACTGTCTTGTTGTCCTCATTCACCCTCATGTAGAAGGCCTTTATTTCCTTTGGATAGTCAATTACAAATACAGGCTTGTTGAATATCTTCTCGGTTATATATCTCTCATGCTCTGTCTGAAGGTCCATTCCCCATTCAACTGGGTACTGGAACTCTTCTCCCGACTGAAGCAGCTTTTCAATGGCTTCTGTGTATGTGATAACGCCAAAGTCTGATTGTACAATCTTTGTAAGTCTTTCAATTATACCCTTGCTTACAAAGCTGTCGAAGAACTCCATTTCCTCTGGTGCATTGTCAAGGACGTACTGGATCATATATTTGAACATGTCCTCGGCAAGCTCCATGTTGTCCTTAAGCTCCGCAAATGCTATCTCTGGCTCTATCATCCAGAATTCAGCGGCATGTCTGGGAGTGTTTGAGTTCTCAGCCCTGAAGGTAGGACCAAAGGTGTAGGTGTTTTTGAATGCCAGGGCAAATACCTCAGCTTCAAGCTGCCCACTAACAGTCAGGTGGGTTCCCTTTCCAAAGAAATCCTTTGAAAAATCAACACTTCCATCCTCAGCTCTTGGAACATCGTCAAAATCCAGTGTGGTGACCCTGAACATTTCCCCAGCTCCCTCGGCATCAGAGCCTGTTATGATTGGAGGATGTGCGTAGATAAAGCCTCTTTCCTGGAAAAACCTGTGGATTGCATAAGCCAGGATTGACCTTACCCTGAATACTGCACTGTAGATGTTGGTCCTAGGTCTAAGATGTGCTATGGTTCTAAGGTACTCAAGGGTGTGTCTTTTCTTCTGAATTGGATAGTCGCTGGTTGACTCGCCTTCAAGTGCAATTCCCTCCGCCTTGATTTCAAAGGGCTGCTTGGCTCCTGGAGTCTGAACCAGTGTACCCTCAACAATAATAGCTGAATAGATTGCAAACTTTTCAATCTCCTTGAAATTTGTTAAGGTATCGTCATAAACAATCTGGATATTCTTAAAGAATGATCCATCATTCAATTCGATAAAGCCAAAAGCCTTTGAAGATCTGGATGTTCTGATCCAGCCTTCAAGTCTTACTTTCTTACCCATGTAATCTTCGGTGTTCCTGAAAATATCCTTTACTGATAATTTCATCCCATTACCTCCCTGTTAGTTTTAAATAAAACAAAAACCCTTCATCCTTATAATAAGGACGAAAGGTTATCTTCCGCGGTACCACCCTGTTTGCTGTGAGCCTCTTTGACACTGTTAACGGTGTGCTGCCGTCCAGGCCTACTTGGATTCTATCCTTTCGGTTGGAGACTCGTGGGTGTTCTTCAGCAGAGGCTTCGTACCGGCGTCTCACTGTTGCCGGCTCCCTTGGACTACTTCCTGTGCCTACTCTCCCCTTCAAAGTCGGGTTTCTTTTAGATTATTATAAATTGAAGGTCAGTGTTTGTCAAGAAAAAGGAGGATATTTCACTATTAATACTCCTGATTGTATAGCCCTCAGGTGTTTGCACACAGTTCTCGATTCAAGTCCGATTAAAATCTCGCTCTCGTTTTCTCCGTTGATTCCTATGCCGCTTCGCTTGGAGGAATCAAAGCACTTCGAAATCCTCGCTGGATTTTAAAGTCGTTCTTTCATATGAACTGCTTAGCAAAGCACCTTTCAGTCTTTAGGTGGTTGTAGTCCTCATAATAGAAAACGATTAGCAAGTTAAATCTCTACGCAAGGTCGAGATGACAACTGGGTCGAGCTTTGGGGCTAAAGATCCTTCGGCAAGCCTCAGGATGACAGATAGCATTAGCCCAGAAGATTAGCAAGGAAAGTATCAATGAATAGCGAACATATGGAAATCTCAGCTAAGATTATTCACTCGAAGTGAGAAAATCGATTTGACTTGCATGTCTGAGCGAAGCGAGTTTGCTAGTCAATTTTCGAAACGAGTGTGATGAATCTCTGAGATTGAATCCGAGAGCGGTTCATTATACTTTCCGAGGATAAATTCGAGATCTCTCCACAGGGTCGAGATGACTGAAGAATTCACATTTCATAGATCATCATGCACAATTATTAGGGTCAATCTTATTGGTCTAAGATCAATCTGCAAGCCTCAGGATGACAATAGTATTTGTTCTCCATTTCCTGGTTAAATCCTCAAATCATTTAATTGTGAATTGAGAATCGTGAATTGTTAATTATACTTTCCTCTTCTTCATC
>CAYMHD010000048.1:0-11187 GCA_964390135.1 uncultured Gudongella sp.
GCTGATGCGGATCCAATGAACAGGCTAAGGAATGCCGAAATGAAAATAAATCCAATAATTAGTGGAAGACCTGTAAATCCTAAGCTTTCAAGGAAGTCTGCTCCCTTTACAGAAAGGATTGTCCCTAGGTTTGTCCTTCCGAAGTAAGAAACAAACTGAGCTGCGAAGAATGCAAGTACAAGATAAGCACCCATGCTCTTCATTGCCGTAGTCATTGACTCAACAAGGTCATTGCTATTCTTGATCTTACCTGTGGTTTTACCGTAAACCGCTCCTGGAATCATAAATACCAGAAGAATCATAAATATTAGTCCGTTACTCATAAATTCATTTACGGTCATAACGCCATCTGCATTTGGCGATCTCAATAGTCCATTTGTTGGAACTGTAAGTGCAAGCATTACGATACCGAATATCAGTAGAGATATACCGGCATTTCTTAGTCCCTTGCTCTCGATTTCAGTAATCTCTTCCTTGTTTGGTTTGTATGAGCCTGTGTACTCTCCAAGGTTTGGTTCAACTATTCTCTCGGTTACAAGTGTTCCCAGGAATGTCAAAAGGAAAGTTGATACTATCATGAAATAGTAATTGGCTGTTGGAAGGATCTCATAATCCATTCCTGAGCTTCTTAGAGCCTCGTTGGTTATTCCCTGTAGCAATGGATCAAGTGTACCAATCAATAGGTTTGCCGAGAATCCTGCTGATACCCCTGCAAATGCTGCAGCAAGTCCTGCGATTGGGTGTCTTCCTGCTCCTGCAAATACAATTGCACCCAAAGGAATTACAACTACATATCCTGCATCAGATGCAATGTTTGACATTATACCTGCAAATACAACCACTGCAGTCAACAGTCTTGGGTGAACGTTGCTTAGCATCTTCTTCAAAGAAGTATTGATAAGTCCTGACCACTCTGCAACACCCACTCCAAGCATTGCCACCAATACTGTTCCCAGCGGCGCAAATCCTGTAAAGTTCTTTGTTGCACTATTGAAAATATAACGAAGACCATCAGCTGAAAGCATATTAACCGCTGAGACTGTTGTTTCAGCACCTGCTCTTGCATCGTAGAATGTTACATTAACTCCTGCCTGTGCTACGAAAAATGAGATAACTACAACTGCCGCACTTAGGATGACAAATATTATTGCTGGATGTGGCAGAGCGTTTCCCGCTTTTTCGATAGCCTTTAAGATTCCACTGTTAGCGGATTTTTTTGAATTGTTCTTAGACATCTTTTTCCTCCTTTTAGTTATTATGCCTTTACATTATATCTACCGATTAGACCATTGTCAACTCTTTGCATAAAAGCGATAAACGATTAAACGCCTTTTGAATTTACTGTTTATCACATATGTTTGTTTTTGCTGTTCGCATAAGTATTCATTAATGTATTGTATTTTCTGAATATTGCCAATAAAAATAGTCGAAAAAATACCTACCATACATGGTAGGTATTCTGGTTATTCCATATTGAAGCTAAGCCAAATACAATTCAATGCCAATAAAATGTGAAATACTTGCTGCAAGCACAAAAAGATGCCATATTGCATGGTTGTAGGGTATCCTCTTTACACTGTAAAATACTGTTCCAACTGTGTATAACAATCCTCCTGCAAGAATGAAAGCAAAGAACCCCCATGAGGTAGCTTCTATGATGGCCTTTATTGGAATAATGGCCATCCATCCCATTCCAATGTACAAAATCAATGAAAGTACCTTGTATCTATCAAACTTTCCATAGGTAACTATCTTGAAAATTATCCCGGCAATTGCTACCATCCAGGTACCAGCCAGAATCCAAACCCTTGTAGGTCCTTGAAGAGTAAGCATTACAACAGGTGTATATGTTCCTGCAATGAAAAGGAATATTGAGGAATGATCAAAAACCCTCAAAACCTTTTTAACCTTTTCTTTCCTGAAGCTATGATACAGGGTTGAGGCAGAAAACATGATTATTATGCAAGTTCCATAAATCCCAAAGGAAATGGCGGCAGCGAAACTCTCCTTTGCACCAGGCGACAAAAGCAGAACTATCAGGGCAATTACTCCAAAAAGAATTCCCATGCCATGGGTGATGCCATTCATAATCTCTTCACGAGCAGTGTAGTTTTTAGCCATTCTATCTCACCTTATCTTTCTTCTCCCTGGTCGGTCAATATCACCGGGCCATCTGCAGTGATTGCTATTGTATGCTCATACTGGGCTGAAAGGCTGCCATCAACGGTTCTTGCAGTCCATTTGTTATCATCCAGCTTCATGCTCCATTCTCCACTATTTACCATAGGCTCTATTGTGATTACCATTCCCTCTACCAGCCTTGCACCTCTACCTGGCTTTCCATAGTGGGGAACCTGTGGATCCTCATGCATATCCTTTCCAATGCCGTGTCCAACGAAGTCCCTGACAACTGAAAACCCGTTTTCTTCAACATACTGCTGTATTGCATGTCCAATATCTCCAAGTCGGTTACCTGGGATGGCCTTCTCGATTCCCAGATAAAGTGCCTGTCTAGTTACATCCATCAGTCTTATTGCATCATCAGACAAGTCACCTACACCATAGCTCCAGGCTGAATCAGCCAACCAGCCATCATATCTGACTACCATATCTATGGAAACAATATCACCGTTTTGAAGCGCCTCATCCCTTGGGAACCCATGACATATCTCGTCATTGATGGATGCACAGGTGGCATATGGATACCCGTGATAACCCTTTTGCTCAGGGTAGGCTCCTCTTTCCTCCAGATATTCCTCGACAAAACTGTCTATTTCCATTGTTGTTATGCCAGGCTTTATTATCCTTTTTATTTCCTTATGAAGACCTGCCAGTATCTCCCCTGCCTTCTTCATCTTCAAGATTTCATCATTTGTTTTGACCATTATCATCTGTTTCTTCCTTTCCTATTGTCATGTTGTACTTTTCAACTATATTCCTAAACCTGTCTTCTTCTCTTATGGAATCAAAATCCTTATCCCATATGACCCATTTTATCAGTGGAGGATGCATTTGTAGAGAGGTTTCAATATCATCCATGGCCTCTTCATTTTTACCAAGTATCGCCAGGGAGCATGCCCTGTTGTAGTAAAGGTCATGGGCTCCAGGATTCATTTCTATTCCCTTTCCAAGAATACCTATTGCTTTCATGTATTGATTTATCTCAATATATATCGCAGACATGTTTAGGTAGGAATAATGATACCTTGAGTTTAATTCAATAGATTTTTCATAATGCCAGAGTGCCCTGTCATATTCCCCCAAGGCCTTTAATACCACACCCATATTGAAGTGTGACATAAAAAAATCATCCTTTGAATCGATGCTTCTTCTAATGAACTCAAAAGCTTCTTCGTAACGATCCTCTGATTCAAGTATAGCACCAAAATTGTTCAAGGTATAGGGATGGTCCGGCTCTATCTTTAGAATCTTCCTGTATAGCTTCCTTGCACGCCTCTCATCTCCCTTTATGTCATAAAGATTGGCAAGATTATACATGCTTAAGGTATCCACAGGGTCAATTCTAAGTGCACTCCTATAGAATTCAATGGCCTCATCATCTTTACCCATGTCCTCACTTATCACTCCAAGCTGATAGTATGCATCAACATATGTCGGGTTGATATCTATGATCTTTTCATAGCATTTGATGGCTCCGTCAATTTTACCAAGTTCAGTTAGAATCACACCGATGTTGAAAAGAAGCAGGCTGGTATCTTCCCTTGATCTGGAGAATCTTATGGCCTTCCTATACATGGAAAGTGCTTTTGATACCTTCCCCTCCAAATAGAACTCTTCAGCCATTATTCTATAGTTTCTCATTCTTCTACTCATTTTTCTCCCTCTTATTCTATCATAGCCTGAGAAAAAAAGTAGAGGATTCCCCCTACTTTTTCAGTCTACAGTTCGTATTTCCCAATGAGCATGTAATTCTTACCCATAACTTCCAGCGGCTTCATATCAACAGTCCAAGCATGCTTAATACCCTGGGTTCTTGCCAGCTCCTCGAAATAGTACATTGCTATTCCAGCATCTGTATAGCAGAATTCTCCATTCAATTCCTCTATTGCAAGCTCCACGTGATTGTCGTGAACTATAAATCTCCAAGGCTGAAGGTTTTTGCTGGAAGGTGCAAATCTTACATAAAACATGATATCTCCCAAGCCTCTCTCCTCAAGGAAATTCATGCTCGCTGGCTTGGTTAGGGTTTCGTGAAAAGCAATTTCCTCAACTCCAAGTCTCTCACTGAACTGCTCATGTATAAACGGATTCTTAGGCTTTGGATAACCGATGGCCAGAAGGTAATCATTTTCTCCCGTATCCTCTCCAAATATTGCCTTCATCCTTTCCATATCCAGGTTGTTTATTGTTACCCAACATGTCCCAAGACCCATTTCATTTAATCTTGTAACCATTTTTTCCATATGGTATCCACTGCTAAGCTTCTCCTCTGGACCATGTGCCTTTAAATCCAAAGCTATATAATGAGGACTCTCGATCATTACACCGGCATAGCCTCCAACACCCTTCAGGCTATCGTAACTCCTCTTTCCAAATTCATAAAGCTTGACCTCCATGTTGCTGTCCTTGATCTCCTCATTGATCTTGCCTATCAGCTCTCTGACATTGGACAGATCCTTTTCTGTCAAATTCTTTCTCTTGAATTCCCTGGTTGATTTCCTGCTTTTCAAAAAACTTGTCATGTTCATTTCCCATTCCTCCTTGTTTGATCAGGTTATATTGTTAATTGCATTCCTTGTCAGTTGACACCAAGGAAAAAGGCAATTTTATCAACGACTTCAATGAAATAAAAATGTATTACAAGACTTGCAAACACCCCCAGAAGTATTCCTGCTGCCACATCCGTTGGATAATGTACCCCCAGATATATCCGGCTTATTCCTATGAGAAGGGCCAGCATAAAAATGAATATTGTAAGTCTGGGCATATTGACGGCTATTGTAGTTGCCAGGGAAAAGCTTGCAGTTGTGTGTCCAGAGGGAAATGAGTAATCCCTTAGGTCAATTCCGAATGTATGGAGCTGTTCTATGATCTTATAGGGTCTTTCCCTTGACATGAGCTTTTTTAATGATTGTACAAATATCTGCCCGAAGAAAAGGGCCAGTATTGCTTCAAGACCAAGGAGTTTGGTGTTTCTTTCACCTAATAGCACCAGTCCTGAGGCAAATATGGAGGTAAAAACAGCCCCTCCAAGATCGGTTATCCTTAACATAAATCTATCCAGGTATGGATTCTTTATCCTGGAATTCAACAATTGTATAAAATGGTCATCAAACCTTTTGAATATATCCTTCAAAGTATTCACCTCATTTAAGCTACCACAATTATATTACATTGTTACCCGATTATAAAGGGTCTAATATCAGTTTACTACATTATTCCTCATTTTTGTGTTAAAATTTAAGTTGCAACAACATAGGAGGAATAACATGAAACTTAATTCAACACAGATAGATGCGATAAATCACATTGATGGCCCGGCTCTCATTTTAGCTGTTCCAGGCTCTGGCAAGACCACTGTAATCATTCACCGGGTGAACAGGCTTATTAATCAGCATGACGTTAATCCGGAAAGGATCCTTTCAATAACATTCAGCAAGGCATCTGCAGTGGATATGAGCAGAAGGTATTCAAAGATATTCCCAAATGATGGGATCCGTCCTGAATTTTCAACAATCCATGCCTTCTGCTTCAGAATAATAAGGGACTACTCAAGAAAAAAGAAAATAACCTATCGTCTAATCGAGGATGAAGGACAACCATTCAACAAGTATAGAATTTTAAAGGAAATATACCAGTCCCTATATTCCTCAGTTATAACAGAGGAAAAGATGGAGGCATTTCTAAGCTATTACGGCTATGTCAAGAATATGATGCTTCAACCTGATGCTTTGAATAAGACAAAGCGAATAGAAACTTCTGAGTTCACGCAGATGTACAGACTGTACGAGGAGACTAAGCACAAGAACAGGCTCTTAGACTTTGACGATCTCCTAACCATGAGTCATCAGCTTTTGGTGGACAATCCCAAGGCACTTGAATACTATAGAAGAAAATACGATCATATACAGCTTGATGAAGGTCAGGATACCTCAAGAATTCAGCTGGAGCTACTGAAGCTTCTGGCTGCACCAAGAGACAATATTTTCATTGTTGCAGACGATGATCAATCAATATATGGATTTAGGGGAGCCTATCCCCAAGGCTTGCTTGATTTCAAGGGAAGCTATCCAATGGGAAAGGTATTCTACATGGAAAAGAACTACCGTTCTTCAAGAAATATCGTTAATCTTTCCAACAGCTTCATTAGTCAGAACAAGTCAAGATATGTCAAGGATGTTTCCACTGACAATCCCTACAGCAGGGCTGTACAGGTTGTAAGGTTCAGAAATGTTGAGGACCAATATAGCTATATACTAAAGAGCATCAACAAATCTCCCCAAAGCAAGGTGGCAGTTCTATACAGGAATAATCTGTCAGCACTAGGTCTGATGAACTACCTGGAAAAACACAACACACAGTTTTATATGAGGGATGTAAAGCTGAAGTTCTTCAACCATTGGTTGGTCAAGGACATATATGCATTTATGGAGCTGGCATTGGATGGTTCAAGTGTGGAGGTTTTTGAGCAGATTTTCTATAAGATGAAGGGCTATATATCAAGAAAAATGTTGAATTGGCTTAAGGGAAGGAATATTGAGCGTAATGTTTTCAAGGAGCTCCTGAAATACCCAGGTATGTCAGAGTTCTACAGAAAGCAGCTTCTGGAGTTGGAGCTTGACTTTAAAAAGCTGCAGAAAATGACACCTGCAAAAGCCCTGAGATATATACGGACACATTTGAATTATGATGGCTATATACATGAGAACTCACTTAGGTTCGGCTATACCTTCGAGCAGCTGAAGGAAATGCTCTATCATATGGAGCTTATCGCAGCCCAAACTGGGAATTACATCAAATTCAAGGAAAGAATGGATTCCTTACGGGAGCTTATGATGGCATCATCAAAGAATTGGTGCAATCTAACCCTGTCTACTGTCCACTCAGCCAAGGGATTGGAGTTTGATAATGTATTCATCATAGACCTGGTTAACCGTTCCTTTCCCTCTGCTGCAAGCGTTGAAGCCATGGAGGAAGGCGACCATTCCCTTCTGGAGGAGGAAAGAAGGCTCTTCTATGTAGGAATGACCAGAGCGAAGACATCCCTTGACCTTTTATTCTACGAAACACTGGATGATAGAAGAACAGATCCCTCGGGATTTCTGGAAGAACTTGAGGGAATCTCAGAAAAAGGATAGCTCCTGCTTGGAGCTATCCTCTGCTTGGAGCTATCCTTTCAATATCTACTTGTATTCTTCTATTCCTTCGGTATCCACCTGAAAAGCCTCATTCTCTAACGATTTATAATGTCCTGATTCAAAGGGGACTCCTTCAATTGATATATAGACCTCGTCTGTATCGTAGAATTCTCCAAATGTGTTCACTATGCTCCTGATAAGCTCGTACTCCAATGATGACCCAGCATTCCAGCCTGGAATTAGCTCACTTGAAAAATCAACCTTCACTGTCCATGTTCCTTTATCGAGGTATATGCTGTTGATCATTGTATCTTCGGAAATCACCCTGCTTAAGCCAGCTTCAACCGGATTCTTGAAAAAATCCCCAAATGTATTCTCAAGATGGTCATTTGTACTGAATTCAAATTTATGGTCCACATAGCTGGTCCCTATGTCATTTTCACTTTCAACTGGATAAAACAGTCTTGCTTTTTTTTCGTAGGGCCCTTCCACAATCTCACTCAAGAGACTTCTAATGGTTGTTTCTCCGTCCTCATAGACAATCCCCACCAAGCCAACATCCTTGGCATAATAATCCCTTTGGATCCGATCCTGTTCAAGATGTGTTGTTACCTCAAGGGCTTTGAAGCTACCAAATGGTGTCTGAAAGTCAACATCAATTCCAGAGATCTCTCTCTTGTTTCCATCTTCAAGCTCCCATTCATTACCCACTTCAATTGGTTCCTTGATGAGAATGTTATTCTTTTCAGCTGCAGTTGCTATGACATTCTCCGTATGGTAGAATTCACCCTCCAAATATATCTCCCTAATTGAATCTGCAGTCTGCTCAATTATTCTTACTGCCTCAGTTCCTGGATTTTTTATCCTGTATTGTCCTCGCTGACCATTTTCATATTCCAGCATTACACTTTGCTCAGCATATTCATTTCCGTATCCTTCATACTGATAGGTACTGTCATGGATAAATGGATAGTAATCATCTAAGGAAGCCTTCTCTACAGCCTCCTGTTCCTGGCTTACATCCTCAGGCACTTCAGTCACAGGTGTACAGGCTATCATAAACAAGACCATCGGTAAAACCAATGCCATGGCTTTAAGCTTATTCCATCCTCTCACTGTCAATCACCTCTTTCATATATCCTTCCTTACTATGATTATACATCACCCATTAAGGGAAGAATTTACGATTTATTTACAATAACTGCAACAGTACACCCTAAAGCAGCTCAATATCAGCATCGCATTTGTATATTACATTCTTTCTCTCAACAATTATTGAAATTCTCTTTGAAAGGTACTCATCGTCCTTGATCATTAGAAGCAGCTCCTTGTTGGGGTTTATGGCAACCGGATTCCCCATCCTTCTAAGCATTGACAGGTCTCCTTTTGTATCTCCATAAGCATAGCTCCTAACCAGGTCAACCTCATACTTTTCAATTATCTCATCCAGCACCTTTTTTTTACTGGCTGAATCCCACATTCTGATTATCTCTCCTGTATAACAGTTGTCTGAATCAACAAGATACTTGGTTCCCCTGTACTCAGTGGCTCCGTACTTTTCAGCCATTTTTGAAACCAAAAAGTCAGGGCTTCCCGATATGAAGAATACCTCGTGCCCCATTTTTCTGTGCCACCCTATCTGCTCCCTGGAGTACTTGTAAACCATATCCCAGTTTGACTCTATTACATTATTTGCAACAAATTCAATATGCTCCCGTTTTATTCCTCTAAGCTCCTCAAGATAGACGCCTGCCAGTATCTCCAGGTATTCCTCAAAATCCGCATAACGTTTTTCCCAATCCTCATAGGCCTTCTTAACCTTTGTGTACCATACCTCAGGATTGATTATCTCAAAGGCAATCAACTTCTTGAAATGTTCTATCATAAGAGAATTTCTGAATATGGTTCCATCTATGTCAAAAAAAGCTGCTGTTTTTTTCATCGTATCCCTCATTTCCATATTGATTTCAAATATATGCTACTTCAAGACAATGCTCAGCTTCACAGGATTATGGTCGGTATTCTCAAAATTGGTGTCAATTCCCTCTACAGAAATTATTTCAATATTATCCGATATGAGAAATCCGTCAATTACTGCCTTGAAATTATATCCATCCACATAGTTTCTTTCTAGGGTCCGGACCGTAGGATTGTATGGATCCACTGCCCAATTAAATCCCTCCACAGAATAGTCCTCTGGAATATCCTTTAGCCAGAATGGCCAGCTCTCATCTGCATCGAAGTTCATAGGGTCACTTCCAGGCAAATTATGGTTCCAGTCCCCTCCAGCAATTACATAATTTCCATTCCTGTACTCAGATTCAAGATACTTCTTGAGGTATTCCAGCTGCTTGAGCCTTATGATTCCTCCCTTGTCAAATGCCGATAGATGTACATTCACAACTAGTACCTCTCTGCCGTTTACCGCCTTAAGTCTTGTTTCTGTGACACACCGATCCAATTCAAACAGATTTACAGGCCAATCCTCCTCGCCAGGCAGCTGATATCTGGCAGCCCTTTCAGCATTGAACCTGGTCAAGGTCATTATTCCTGAAGTGGCCTTCCCCATGGGATTTGTCACTGGAACCGGAACCCATGGAACACGGTAGTTCAACCCAAATATATGGCCAAAATTTGGATAGGATTTTTCAAGGATATCCACCTGGTCTATCCTGAAGCTTCTGGATGAATCCTGGTCAACCTCCTGTAGAATCAGTATGTCTGATTCTGTCCCATCAAGGGTTTCGATAACAGCCTCCATGTTTAGCTTCACTGAATCAAGACTTTCAGCCCTTGATCTTTTCCCTCCGTCCGCGAAGAAATCCTGAGTTTTATCGAGCCCTGCATAACCGATATTGTAAGTGGTGACTGTAATTTCTTCATCAAGAGGCACTTCCTTCATTTGATTGTTCTTAACGGACAGAATCTCCATTTCCTCAGGCTCCATGTCCGTAATGGTTATGTAAATTAAAAATGACGCGAAAAGAAGGATTATTATGCCAAGTATTATAAGTATCACTCTTAGAACCCTCATAAAATCCTCCTTCTACGTCATTTTAACGGTTTGCTTTTCTCTTTGAATAGAAAATCGTCAGAGATCCTGGACCCACATGGGCACCTATGGCCCCACCGATTTGGTTTATGATAAATTCTTTGGCTCCATACTTCTCACTTATCATTGACTTCAGTTTTTCAGCCGTCTCCAGATCATCTCCATGGGTAATGCAGAATGTTGTACTTGAAAGGTCGGAATCAATATTTCTCTCACCTATAAGCTCAACCATTCTCTTGAGAACCTTATTCTTGCCTCTTATTTTCTCCAAGGGTACCAGCTTGCCATCACTTACTTCAAGAATTGGCTTTATGTTAAGCATTCCTCCCAATATGGCATTTGTTCTTGATACCCTACCACCTCTGTAGAGGTACTCGATATTATCCACAGTGAAAATGTGGTCCATATTTTCACTGAAAAATTTTGCGGTCTCAACAATTTCTTCCTTGGTTCCTCCATTCATCAGCACTCTTCCTGCTTCATACACCACGAGACCATAGCCTCCTGAAGCAGCCTTTGTATCAACGAGGGTTATTTCAGCCTCGGGATATTTATCCTGGACTGAGAGCTTTGCAACATTTGCTGACTGAAAGGTTGCAGACAAGCCTGATGAAAATCCGATGTATATTACTTCATCTCCATTCTTAACATGCCTCTCAAATGAGCTTTGGAATGTAATTGGAGTAATCTGGGCTGTTTTAAACACCTCTCCATCTCTCATGCTTTTATAAACATCCTCAGGATTAATGTCCACCTTGTCGAAATACTCCTTCTCTCCCTTGATCACCAGAATTGGGAGCTCCTCAATACCCAACT
>CAYMHD010000048.1:11222-11955 GCA_964390135.1 uncultured Gudongella sp.
GTCACACGCACTGTCACAAATTATTTTGATGCTCATTAAAAATCCCTCCATTAGTAAATGCATTTTTTAATATTTACCCATTATACTACTATTTTAGCACATTTACATATTTTTTGATAACATTGGACACACTCAAGCAGAAAAGGGTACAATAGTAGCGGAGGGATGAAAATGGAAAATTTAGTAGAAAGATTCTTAAGGTATGTTAAAATTGAAACCACATCAGATGAAAGCTCCATCAGTGTCCCAAGTACTGATGCACAATTAAGGTTCGCCGGTACCCTAGCTGATGAGCTGACGGAAATCGGCATGTCAAATGTTACAGTGGACAACAATGGCTATGTAATGGCAAGCCTGCCATCCAATACAAGCAAAAAGCTGCCTGTAATAGGTTTTATAGCCCATATGGATACAAGCCCTGACATGTCTGGAAAGGACGTGAAGCCAAAGATCTTCGAGAATTACAATGGAGGTCCGCTACTGCTAAACAATGAAAAGGAAATTATCCTATCACCTGATGATTTCCCTGAGCTGGGTGATAATATTGGAAAAACAATTATAGCCACAGATGGTACGACCCTTCTTGGTGCAGACAACAAGGCCGGAGTGGCAGAAATAGTCACAGCCATGGAATATCTCATAAATAATCCGGATATTCCACATGGGGAAATTAAGGTCGGGTTCACTCCTGATGAGGAATAAATCCTGGAAATAAGCCGCCAGTGAGCCCGGG
>CAYMHD010000048.1:11965-12814 GCA_964390135.1 uncultured Gudongella sp.
ACCATTTCGACGTTGAAAAATTCGGGGCTGATTTTGCCTATACCGTGGATGGTGGTCCGGTTGGGGAGCTTGAATATGAGAATTTCAATGCAGCGACCGCAAAAATAACCATTCAGGGTAGAAACGTGCATCCCGGTTCTGCCAAGAACAAGATGATAAATTCATTGATCATAGCTCAAGAGCTGAACGGTATGCTGCCAGTTGACCAGCGCCCTGAGTTTACTCAAGACTATGAGGGTTTCTTTCATCTTTTGAGAATTGATCGAACTGTGGAAAAAACTGATATGATATATATAATTCGAGTTCATTACATGGATAAGTTCGAGAATAAGAAAGGCTTGATGGAAAAAGCTGCTGAATTCATGAATTCAAAGTATGGAAATGCAGTTAAGCTCGAGATAAAGGATTCATACTACAATATGAAGGAAAAGATTGAACCTGTCATGGAAATTGTGAATCTTGCACGAGAAGCTATGGAAAATCTGGAGATAGAAGTTGACATCAAGCCTGTAAGAGGTGGAACTGATGGGTCAAGGCTATCCTACATGGGTCTACCCTGCCCTAATATTTTCACTGGGGGATACAACTTCCATGGGAAATACGAATATGTAACCGTTGAAGGTATGCAGCTAGCCAGCAGGACAATACTGGAAATCATAATGCTTGCAGAAAAGAGACCCTTGGCTTAGCCAAGGGTCTCTTGCTCTTTTCATTTATGCAAAATCATTCATAAGGCTTTTGTAGCCTGCAACAAGCTTTTTGATTATCTCGTTTTCCATTGTGGGCAGCTTCATATCGCCAATCATGGACACCGGAAGAACTCCTATGCTGGTACCGGATACAAACAGG
>CAYMHD010000049.1:0-12804 GCA_964390135.1 uncultured Gudongella sp.
TAGCATCCCGCCTTCACTGGCTTTCTTAATGCTGTACATAAATTTCATTTTCCCATCTTTTTTCTGACTCATTTCCGATTTACTGATAAGGTTTAAGTCGGATTAAAATGGGTAAAAATGTAAATAAAGTTAAATAATTAACAATCGAAAGGGGTAATTTATAGTGAAGAATATCTGCGTAGTAACAGGCGGAGGAAGTGGAATGGGCTTTGAAACAGCAAGGATACTTGGTAAAAACCAGAAGGTAATTCTTGTTGGTAGGACAGTTTCCAAGCTTGAAGATGCCATAAATGAGCTAAAGTCAGAGGGAATAGATGCAGAAGCTTACCCAGCGGATGCAAGTGACAGAGAATCCGTTAGAAAGCTTGCGGTGTTTGCAGCCAGTCAGGGCAATGTCAAGACTGTAGTTCATGCAGCAGGAATATCTCCCCATATGGCAGAAGGAGAAAAAATAATGGAGGTAAATGCTGTAGGCACCATAAATATAAATGAAGAATTTGGTGAAGTGATGTCAGAGGGTGGATGCATACTTAATGTTGCATCAATGGCAGGATACATGTTGCCGGAATCGCAGGCACCAATACAGGTATATCAGCTGGGCCTGAAGGATGGTAAGGCTTTCATGGATGGCATGAAGCAGGTTCTGGCATCCGTTCCGGAAGAGCAGAGAAGGGGAAGTGCATATACCATATCCAAGAATTTTGTGATTTGGTATACTGTTAAAATGGCGCTGAAGCTTGGGAAAAAAGGTGTCAGGGTTGTATCCATTTCACCTGGAACATTCAGTACACCCATGGGAGAGGTTGAAGGAGAGCAGGCTGCCTCAATAGCAGAGAACGGAGCTCTTGGAAGAGTTGGCGATCCTTTGGAGATAGCTAAAATGATGGCCTTTATGGCAAGTGATGAAGCCAGCTATCTGACGGGAACAGATATCCTTTACGATGGAGGCGCAATCGCAGCCTTCAAAGAGGGAATGGAAAAGAGAAAGCAGCAACAATAAATAAGCATGAAGTATCGTGGCCTCTCCAGATAATGGAGGGGCCATTAGTTTTTAAATGTCGTAATTGTGTGCTTTTGAACGATTTTAGAATATCGAGATTACAAAAGGGTAAAAAATAAATGATAGCATTAATTGTTTGAAAGAGGTGAATGATTTTGAAGAATTATCTAAGGTTTGGAGCGATGATTTTAACATCGACAGTTGTGATGCTGGGTTTGATGTATCTTAACACCTATAGTATTGACCATGTTACATTCAGTGAAACAAGACTGTATATGGCTATAATGATGGGCGCTGCAATGGCTATTGTCATGATGGCCTTTATGCTTCATATGCTGACCAACCGTAAGGCCAATATTACAATCCTAATAGGAAGTATTATTGTCTTTGGACTTACATTGTTTCTGGTCAGGAGCCAGACTACAGTGGATGGAGTATCTTATATGAAGGCTATGATCCCACACCACTCCATTGCCATAATGACAAGTGAGCGAGCAAATATTGAAGACCCAAGGGTGAGGGAGCTGGCAGATGAAATCATTGAGGCCCAGAAGAGAGAAATAGATCAAATGAAGGACCTGATTGAAGACTTGGAAAATCAATAGAATATGGAGCTTCTCTTAGACCCCATTGCCGAAATTTTAGGCAATGGGGTCTAACATTGATGTTGATTGCCATATGAGCATCAAACTTATTTAGTAGTAACACAAGAAGGAACAGGCAAAAATAAAATAATATCTTGACATCAAGATAAATATAGGTTACAATTATCTTGAATTAAAGATAAATATTCGGAGGGATATCATGGACCGAAACAATTTGAAGCTTGTAATCGCATTAGCCAGAACACATAATGCCCTGTTTGGGAGAGTTGAAAAGAGGCTTAGAAAGCACAATCTGTCCATAAGTGAATTTGGAGTACTTGAGTTTCTTTTTCACAAGGGTAGGCAGCCAGTTCAGACAATTGCAGAAAAAATACTGGTAACCAGTGGAACCATAACATATGTAGTAGACAAGCTAGTAAAGAAAAACTTGGTTGTAAGAGAGAAGTGTTCTGAGGATAAGAGAAGATTCTATGTTGACCTGACAGAGAGTGGAAGAAAGCTTATATCAGAAATATTCCCCTACCATGAAAAGCATTTGGAGGAACTATTTGAAGATATGGATCATGAATCCAAGAAAGAACTCATTGATTCCTTGTTTAGACTGAAGGATTCAATTGAGAAGGAGAGTATCTAATATGAAAACAGGAGGTATAAATAATGAGTAAAAACTATTATGAAGCAATGAAGATCAGAAGAAGCATATATGCATTAACCAGAGAGACCACGATTGAAAAGGAAAGAATAAAGGAGGTTGTAAAATATTCACTGAACCATACACCTTCCGCATTCAACTCCCAAAGTGGTAGGGTGGTTGTACTCTTTGAAGAGGATCACGACAAATTCTGGGAAATTACAAAGTCTTCATTGATTTCAGTACAGCCAGAGGATAGACACGATGAGACTGCTGAAAAGATTGACAACTTCAAGAACTCATTTGGAACTGCATTGTTCTTTGAAGATTACGATACAATAGAAAGCCTGCAGAGTCAGTTTCCTAAGGCAAAAGACAATTTCCCCATATGGTCATACCAATCATCGGGAATGCTTCAATACAATGTATGGACATCTCTGGCGGCAGAGGGCCTGGGAGCTTCCCTGCAGCATTACAATGATGCAGTTGAAGAAGAGGTTAAAAAGCAATATGGCCTACCCTCAAAATGGAAGCTCATGGCTCAGATGCCATTTGGGAAACCGGCTCAGGAACCAGGAGAGAAGGAGATCATTGAGGCAGAGAATAAATTAAAGGTTTTTGGGTTAAACTAAGACACTTTTATGAATTTAAAGTAAGACCGAGCTTTCTTTAATCAAGTTTTACGGTGGCGTTAAATAAAGGCTGCATCCAAATTGATGTGGTCTTTTTATTTACGCAAATATTACAAAAATAAATAAAATTCTAAATATTGTTGCTAATGCTATCGTATCTGTGTTACAATCATGAGAAATTCTATCACCATAGCTTCGACAAGGTGTATAAGGGGAGAAAATGAAATGAAAATGCTGGTTGCAGACGCAATAGTTGAATGTATCAGGCTTGAAGACATAGACACCGTATTCGGATATCCTGGTGGGGCTGTTCTGCCTCTTTATGAAAGTCTCAGAAAATCTAGTGTAAGGCATATACTGGTAAGGCAGGAACAATCCGCTGCCCATATGGCCAGTGGTTATGGAAGGGTAAACAATAAAGTGGGTGTTTGTGTTGCAACATCTGGTCCTGGAGCGACAAATCTCATAACGGGCCTGGCTACTGCATATATGGATTCTGTACCCATGGTAGCCATAACTGGTCAGGTGAATTCAGATAAGATAGGCACGGACATGTTTCAGGAAGCGGACGTGGTAGGTTCAAGTGAAGCCTTTACCAAGCATAATTATCTTGTAAAAAATGGAGAGGATATTCCCAGGATACTGAAGGAAGCCTTCCATATAGCAAATTCGGGTAGAAAGGGACCGGTCCTTATAGATATACCAAAGGACATCCAGAGTCAGTACATAGAATTCAACTACCCTGACTCAGTTGAAATAAGAGGCTATAAGCCTACAATTGAGGGTCATATAAAACAAATATCAAGAATCCACGAACGGATAAACCAGGCCAGCAAACCGATTATATGTGTAGGCGGGGGAATTTCCTCTTCAGGTTGTAAGGATGACTTGATTGAATTTGTATCCAGGACCAAAATACCTGTTGTGTGCACCTTGATGGGAGTGGACAGCTTCCCCAATGATAATCCACACTTTGCAGGACTTCTTGGTTCACATGGGTATCCTTTTGTAAACAGGGCAATGAACAAGGCTGACCTTGTGATTGTAATAGGGGCAAGATTTGCTGACCGGTCAACTGCGGTGATTTCAGATAAGATTCCGGATCAGCATGTTATACATATTGATATTGATCCTGCTGAAATAGGGAAGAACGTAAAAACCCACACCCCTGTAGTTGGTGATGCCGGTGCCATATTGAAGCAGTTGAATTCCTATGAATACAAGAATGAAGTCTCACAATGGTCTGAAGGGATAAGGGAAGAAAGAAGAAAGTACATGGACGAGAACATAAACAGAAGCTTCCAGGAGCCGGGAGTAAATCCATGCAGATTCATAAGAGCCATTTCTGAGAAGCTTGGTGAAAGAGCAATAGTGACATCTGATGTTGGACAGAATCAGATCTGGACTGCGCACTACCTTATAGCTGGAAATGGAAGACGCTACTTTACTTCAGGTGGTTTGGGAACCATGGGCTACAGCCTTCCTGCTGCAATTGGCGCCAGGTTTTCCGCAGGTGAAGACGAAAGTGTTACGGCAATCATGGGAGAGGGAGGATTCCAGATGCTTATGGGCGAGCTGGCACTCTTGAGGGAACACGACCTGAATATAAAGGTTATAGTCATAACAAATGAAAGGCTTGGTATGGTCAGGGAGCTTCAGTTAAACGCATACGGCAAGGACAGCTATCATGGAGTTGATGTTGGATTTAATCCTGATTTTATGAAGCTTGCAGATGCCTATGGAATAGAGGGATATCTTGTAGAAGACGACTCACAGATTGAGGATGTCATAGAAAAAGCATATTCATCCGACAGACCATGTCTGATCCAATGCAGGGTAAATCCCGATTTTCCAACCCTTGCACACTGGAGGTGGAGCTAATGAACAGAAATAGGCATGTTTTATCAATAACCGTTGAAAACTACGCTGGAACCCTGAGCAAGGTTGCTGGGCTTTTCACCAGAAGAGGCTATAACATTGACACCTTGAATGTTGCTGAAACCATGAACCCCAACATTTCCAGAATAACTGTCACATTAACCGGCGATGAAGAAGTGCTTGAGCAGATTACAAAACAGTTGAACAAGCTTATAAATGTAATAAAAATTGAGGACCTAACCAGAAAAAGATCAATACTTAGGGAGTTGATGTTTCTGAAGATATCCTGTAGCAAGGAAAGCAGGTCTGAGGTTTTACAGATTGCCAATGTTTTCAAGGGAAAGATGGTGGACATAGCGTCCAAAAGTGTAACCATCGAGATAACCGGGGATGAGGACAAGAACAATGCATTCTTGGAGCTGATGAAGCCCTACGGAATCCTTGAGATAGTTCGAACCGGCTTGACGGCAATAGAAAGAGGATAAATAATTGATTGAACTAAAGAAGCTCTCGCCTTTTGGCGAGAGCTTTCTAATTTTCTATCCATTGTCCATTTTAACATTATTTTTTCGGTACTTCCAGGATCGCACCCCTATTGCCGGATGTCACCATGGAAGCGTATCTTGCAAGGTAGCCAGTTGTGATCTTTGGTTCTCTTGGAGTCCATTGCTTCCTTCTGGCGGCAAGCTCTTCATCTGTAACATCCATGTTTATTGTGTTGGCATCAATATCTATCCTAATGATATCATCCTCATTTATCAGGGCGATGTTCCCTCCAACTGCAGCTTCGGGAGAAACGTGTCCGATTGAAGCTCCCCTTGATGCTCCACTGAATCGTCCGTCGGTTATTAGAGCGACTTTGGTGTCAAGACCCATTCCAGCTATTGCAGAGGTAGGATTGAGCATCTCTCTCATTCCTGGACCACCCTTGGGACCCTCATACCTTATTACAACAACATCACCAGGCACAATCCTTCCACCCTTGATTGCAGCGATAGCATCCTCTTCGCAGTCAAAAACCCTTGCAGGTCCTTCGTGCTTCATCATCTCGGGAAGTACCGCTGATCGCTTGACTACACAGGTATCCGGTGCCAGGTTTCCCTTAAGGACAGCAATTCCACCTGTTTCACTGTATGGATTTTCAATTGGCCTGATAACCTCTGGATTTATGTTATGACATCCTGCAATGTTCTCTTCAACTGTTTTACCTGTACATGTGACCAGATCTGTCTTAAGCAGATTTTTCTTAACGAGCTCATTCATCACGGCATAGACTCCGCCAGCTTCATCAAGGTCCTCGATATATGTATGTCCTGCCGGGGCCAGATGACAAAGGTTTGGTGTCTTTGCGCTAATTTCATTTGCAATGTCAAGATTCAAGTCCACTCCTGCTTCATGTGCGATTGCCGGTAGATGGAGCATGCTGTTGGTACTGCAGCCTAGAGCCATATCAACTGCCAGGGCATTCATAAAGGCATCCTCGGTCATGATGTCCCTTGGTCGAATGTCCTTTTTGACCAGGTCCATAATCTGCATGCCGGCCATCTTGGCCAGCTGGATTCTGGCTGAGTAAACTGCTGGAATTGTACCATTGCCCCTTAAACCCATACCTAGGGCCTCTGTAAGACAATTCATACTGTTTGCAGTATACATGCCCGAGCATGAACCACAGGTTGGACATGCCTTCCTCTCAAATTCCTCAAGCATCTCAAGACTCATATCCCCGGATGCATAGGATCCGACAGCTTCAAAAACAGAGGAAAGACTTGTCTTCTTACCGCCTACCTTGCCGGCCAGCATTGGACCTCCACTGACGAATATTGTGGGGACATTAACCCTGGCAGCAGCCATTAATAGTCCAGGTACATTCTTGTCGCAGTTTGGAACCATTACAAGAGCATCAAATCCGTGAGCCATTGCCATGGCTTCAGTTGAATCTGCAATAAGGTCCCTGGTCACAAGGGAGTACTTCATTCCTGTGTGGCCCATGGCGATTCCATCGCAAACAGCAATTGCAGGGAATACAAGCGGAGTTCCACCAGCTGCTGCAACTCCCAGTCTCACTGCATCCACAATCTTATCAAGGTTCATATGTCCGGGGACAATTTCATTGTAGGAGCTGACAATGCCCACTAAGGGTTTGCTCATTTCCTCCCCAGTCATTCCAAGGGCGTTGAACAATGACCTGTGTGGAGCCTGTTGAACGCCTTTTTTTACAGCATCACTTCTCATAGGATCAGTCCTTTCAAACAAATTATTAAGGTAGGCTTGAACTACCAAAAATTTCTGAAAATTAATATATTTAATAACCAGTATACAACTTCATGAGTGGATTATACAAGAAGAATTTTTCCAGGTTATTCAATACTCTTTTATGCCCCAGTTCAACACAAGTATTTCCTTGAGCGAATTGAGTCTGTCAAGACCGATCTCCTCAGCTATTTTCATTTCCAAATCCTTCTTCAAAAGTAGGTTCTTTTCATAGCATTCCCTGCCCAGGTCTGTCAACTTCAAGCACTTGTCTCTATTATTGTGCCTTGAATCCGTTATTTCCACCAGACCCTTTGCCTGCAGTCCCTTTGCAAACTTGTGAACAGCTTGTCTTGACATGTCAACACGTCTTGTGACCTGTGATACGGAAGGATTTTTCCTGTAGATTCTAGCAAGAATAAACCATTCTGAATTAGATATGTGAATATCGCTGGCCTCATTCCAATCTCTTTCAGCAATATCCCTTAGCTGTAGATGCCTTTCGCTAATAATGTCTATTAAGTCGAGATTTCTAAGTTCTGAATTCAAGATTTCACCTCCTGGGAATTTCAATAATCAGTATATAGCTGCAGCTAGAGATTGTCAACTAAGTTGACAAAAATACCGTTAAAGGATAGAATTAAATAGTCAACCAAGTTGACAAATTAGGACAAAAACCAGAAATTTAAGGAATCGTTGAAATATATTCAAGGAAGGGAAGTTGATGATAATGAAGGTTGATGAAAAGAAGCTCGCCGCATTGGATGATGCCATAAGACAGATAGAGAGGCAGTTTGGCAAGGGTTCTATAATGAAGCTGGGAGCGGATCAAGTGGTAAATATTGATGTTATCCCAACGGGGTCCCTGGCTCTTGATCTTGCACTGGGAGTTGGGGGATTTCCAAAGGGTAGGGTCATTGAGATATATGGTCCTGAATCATCAGGAAAGACGACGCTTGCGCTACATACAATAGTTCAGTCACAGATTCGAGGAGGAACTGCGGCATTTATCGATGCGGAGCACTCTCTGGATCCATCATATGCCAAGAAGCTTGGAGTAAATACAGATGAACTAATAATTTCGCAGCCAGATTCCGGAGAGCAGGCCCTGGAGATAACTGAGGCTCTTGTCCGATCTGGAGCGGTGGATGTTGTGGTGGTGGATTCAGTAGCTGCACTTGTACCCAGAGCAGAGCTGGAGGGTGAGATGGGAGCTTCCCACATTGGATTGCAGGCAAGACTCATGTCTCAGGCACTCAGGAAGCTGGCAGGTGCAATCAGCAAGTCAAGATGTGTGGTGATTTTCATAAATCAGCTACGAGAAAAGATAGGTGTAATGTTTGGAAGTCCCGAGACAACCACTGGAGGAAGGGCCTTGAAGTTCTACGCTTCCGTAAGGCTTGACATACGAAGGATAGACTCCATTAAGTCAGGAGATAGCATAGTTGGAAACCGCACCAGGGTTAAGGTGAAGAAGAACAAGGTGGCACCACCATTTAAGCAGGCTGAATTTGACATCATGTATAATGAGGGGATTTCAAGAGAGGGAGACATTCTTGACCTTGGAGTCGAGGAGGATCTTGTCAAAAAGACCGGATCCTGGTTCTCATATAAGGATGACAAGCTTGGACAGGGCAGGGAGAATGCCAAGCAGTTTCTAAGGGAGAATCCTAAAATGCTTGATGAGATAGAGACAATCATCAGGAGAAAAACATAATCTAGCAATCGAGGCAAGAACGGAGGGAAATAAGTGAAGCTAATCAATAAGAACGTGGAACATGTAAGCTTTGGAAAGGGAAAGATCACCAAGTCAGATGATAACCACATTTCAGTTAAATTTGATGGTGACGAGGAAGAAAAATTATTTCAATATCCACAAGCTTTTGGGAGTTTTCTTAAGATAAAGGACTCAAAAATTGAAAAAACCATTATGAAGGACTATGATATTTCAGTTGAGCAGAAAAATATTCATCTTGAGAAAATGGAGCAGGCAAGACTGGATGCAAAGGAAAAGGTCAAGGATGAAGCCATAGAAGCCAACAAAAAACCAAAGAAGAAGCCTGCTAAAAAAACCAAGAAACAACAATAGGCCTACATTAAGAACCCTTACGAAAAGACGTCAACCAGTTATAGTGGAAGACGTCTTTTGCATTAAAATATTGAGAAATAATAAGTTAATATCAAGAATTCTAGAGGTCAATGTTGTACTCAATGTCTTGTATATCCAATGTTATATATGTAAAATCACCATCATCATAATGCCACACAGCTTCACCGTACTTGGGAAGCCTTAATTCGTTAATTTCCTGGTACTCAGATATTGGGGTAGACCATGGAACAGATTCTGTCACGCCTTCATTATTCATTGCAAGGCGGTCTTCAGATATAAAATTGACTAACCTGCCCTGCTCATCAAAGACCAGGATGGCCTCGATGGATATGTTATTATGTGTAAAAATGGCCTTGACACTGGAATCATCAATAGCCTCCCAGCTAATCTTCTCGCTGATCAGCGTTTGTGGAGCCATTATAACCATATCATTGAAAAAGGTAACAGTTTCAGCCCTTCGCATATTTTCACCACTTTCATCCACCACAGTGAAGATATCCAGTAGTCTTATTTTCATCCTGGCATCATCCTTATCAAAATGATGAAGACCAGAGACCTTCAAGCCTTTCATATACAGGTCCATATAGAATAGACGTACACCCTCATCAATGAAACTGGTCTGCTTAGCCTCGTGGGATGAGAAGTTCGAATCACGGTCCAGCTTCATCTTGCCTGTCATTTCAACTTTGAAGTTGTGTACTTTCTGGGAACCCACAACGCCGACATAATCAAGGTATTTTCTAACCGGTTCAGGGAGTCCATCCAGATCATTCTCCGTTATTACTTCCATTTCCTCTTTGGACCCTTTTCTCAAAACATCCTCAACCAGCTCATGGTATTTAAAGTTGGTTAGATTAAGGGATGATATTATTACAACAGCAATTATGCTTGTCAATAAGATAATTCCAATAAATTTAAATATCATTTTCATTCTCGAGCTCCTCTCCTTCACCTAATGAGACTATACTTTCATCCAATTGTTTCATGGTGTCCTTAAGGGATTCAAGCTTTTCGATACCTATATCGCCAAACAGCTTGTTTAACATAAGAACATCAATCTCATCCCGTTTTTTCCAGTAATCATTAGCTTTCCTCGTGAATTTGATTCGCTTGAACCTGGAATCATTTTGGTCAGTATAAATTTCAACATAACCATTTTTTTCAAGCTTCAAGGCCAGCTGCTTTACATTCTGTCTGCTGGTACCGAACCTATCGCTGATTTCTGAGAATCCGGGATCTGATTCAAAGGATCCAATAACAATCATAAGAAACATCTGCTTTGTTGTAAGCAGGTCTTTCTTCAGGTGTTGGTCCAAATAGGTCTGAAGCTTGTTGGACAGCTGAAAGAAACGAGCAAGTAGTTCCCCTTCAATTGCAATGCGATCTCTATTCATGGCAAACCTCCCACATAAACGTAATATATTACCCTTCTAAAAGGTAATATATTACGTAATAAATGAAATGTCAATACTTTTTCAAAAAATATTAAAAAAAACCAGTTGTGGTATACAACTGGAGGGAGGGTGCGACCATAGTAAAAGGATGACATTTGAGTTTTCAATCTAGGATGGATTTATTCTGGAATTAAGAAGTCTTAGAAGGGCAAAATTAAAGATGCTGACCAGAAGTCCTTCAAAAAACAAAATTCCCAGATAGAGGAGATGGTTACTTCCAGAAATTCTAAGCATCATTGTGTGAAGGGGTATAAGAAATATAAGCTCAGTCAGTCTTATTCCCAGAAATAGAACCAGAGCGGTTATGATGACGTACAGAATAAAATTAAGGTTTATGAGTTTCACCCTTAGATTGGAATCAATAATCAATAGCTTAAGAAAGTGTCCCAGAATTATATAGCCAAATACAAAAATGATCTGGGTTGGGAAGAACAAAAGGGTTACAGCTAAAAGTCCCATTGAGGTGAGCACATATCCTCCGGTCTTGTTTCCGGAAAACAAAACTATGATTGCCGGTATAAGAAATGTTGATACAATGCTGATGGGCCCCCGAAACAACAACAGGCTTAACACTGATAATGCCAGCCCAAAGGCTGACATTGTCAGTGTTTTTATTTTTCCTTCATTATTTTTCATGATACTACTCCCTTGTAAGATCTAAAGTATGGAAATCTTCTTGGTTCTATATCTATCCAGGTTGAATTGGCTATAGGAATTCTTTCCTGAATTCTTGGCTTCATACATTGCAAAATCTGCATATTCAATAAGATCATATATATCAACAGTATCCTTTCCGTAAACAGACATCCCTGCACTGCAGTTGATGGCTCTTTCTCCGGACTCCAGGGTAATGGGCCCACTCAGGACCAATTTCTTGATTTGGGTCCATATTTCGGCAATATCTTCTTCAGTAACATTATCATAGCCATGAATATAGAGTCCAAACTCATCACCTGCGATTCTCATGCAGATCATATTCTCAAAGGGGAGCTGAAGGAGTCTTGATGCAAATTTCTTAAGGAAATCATCCCCTGCCCTGTGTCCTAGGGTGTCATTTATTCCCTTGAAATCATCAATATCAAGGAATGTGAATATTCCCTGCTTCTCAGGTGAATGTCCAATGGTCAGTTCAATTTCCTCCCGGTATTGGTATCTGCTTACAAGTCCTGTCAAGGCATCCTTTACAAGCCTGTTGCTTAGGTCCTTGTTAAGCTTGTTTAGCCTTGAATTTGCTTTTTTCACCTGCCGCTGCATATTTAGGAGGTCGTTGTTGAGCTTTTGTATCTGTTCAAACTGGTACCTTATCATTGTCTCATTCTCTGAAAGCAGGTCAGTATCAGAATCCTTTATGACCTTCATAAATCTATGTACCAGATCCTTGACTACCCTTGTATTTTCATTATCTCCCAGAACAGAGAACTGAATGCCGTGGATAAGTAGCTTATCACCTGAAGACATCATACAAAGGGCAATGTTCATCTCTGGGCTGGCAAGCTTCAGAAGACCCTCGCAGGACAGGATTTCATCCTTGGTAAAAGCCTTTAAGACCAGCTGCTCCACCTTGGTTTTGTCACTGTCGGAAAAAAGGTCGAGTAGACTTCGCTGGTAGGGTGATATGAGATAGATCGGTCTATACCAGAATGTATTTGTTATATTCATTTTTTCATCGCATTGTATCAGAAATGATGTATACTCCTTGTCCATTCTGGTCTCCTTCGCCCTCTAATAAGGCTATCCAATATTTTTTTCCGCCCAATGAACCAAATCTTCAGAGGATCTGGAGTAAAAATCAACACCCCACTTTTTCCACAGTTCATGCGTATTATTAAAGGCCTGTCCTCCAACTGCCACCTTTATTTTCGGGTTATGATTTTTGATGGCCTTAACCATGCGTTCACAGACTGACAGATAGGGTGGCATGGTAACTGAGAGGGCAACAAGATCAGGCTTGTGCTCTTCAAGTGAACTTATTAGTGCTGACTCAGGTAAGGCGGCACCAAGGTAGTAGGTGTCCCATCCGTTATATTCAAATATGTCAGAAAGCATCCTAATACCCATTTCGTGAAGCTCACTACCGACAGCACAGGATACCAAAGTCCTATTTATTCTAGGCTTATCGAAGATTTCATCATAGAATTGAGACATAACTGTCTGGGTAACAGTTGTTGCATAATGCTCCCTGTCCACCGTTATAATGTTCTGGTGCCATAGTGCACCAATTTCGTACATAACCTTTGCAAGGAT
>CAYMHD010000050.1:0-10647 GCA_964390135.1 uncultured Gudongella sp.
GAGGAGCTTCTCGCCGGATAGACGCGTGGCTTCGGTTCGGATCGGCTCACGCGTCTCTGGTGGACAGTCGGGGACCGATGGTAGAGTCAGTGCAACGGGATTTCTGCAACGGAGGTCAGCATGCCACGGGTCCGTACGCATGACGGCACAGAATTGTTTCTGGAAAATCTTAAGACAGCAACTGGATGGACCACAAAGAAGATCAATATTGATATCCTATATGACCAGGTAAGGAAAAATCCAAAGGAGACAGGCATCCACACAGCAATCCACCTTTGCAACGTATTAAAGGTAAGTGCAGTTGAAAGGGTTAGAAACTACAGTGGGTACACTCTTCTTAACATCATTCCCATGCTATCCCTTGAACAGCGGAATGATGTTGCAATAGAGCTTCTAAGGGCTCTTGAAATGGAAAACTACCAGTTCACAAAATTCATACCTGAGTATTTGGGGCATCTTTTCCTATATCTTCCTCCTCAGGAGCTGGAGGAAGTGATAGAAGACCTTGAGGAAAAAATTAAGATTGCAAGACCACAAACAATTATGCTATTGCTGAACACCATTGGTACAACAATTGTCAACTATCCCAAATACAAAGACCTGTTCCAGGAGGATGAAAAGACTAACAAGAAACGTCTAAACAGATTACTGGGACTATTGCTGGTGCCAATTGCATCCTACAATGTTGAGCTTAAAACTGAAGCTCTAAGGGTAATAGCATCAACTGTCTTTAATTCTGACAAGCTAACCCACCTTGAAAAGCAGTCTGTATTTAGACGCATAGGTAAGAAGATATTGACACTTATAGAGGATTCCCGTGAAAATAATTTTGTATTCTATAACAATGCAGCATCACTAAACCATATATACAGGTATATCTCAGATTTTGAGTTTGAAAACGGAATCCTTGATGTTACAACTGATGAGGATGTTGTCTTCTTCCCTGGTTCCTTTGATCCATTCAGTCTCGGTCATAGGGAAATCGCAAAGGAAATAAGAAGGAAGGGCTTTGAAGTCTACCTGGCTGTTGACGAATTTTCCTGGTCAAAGCGAACAGAAGCCCACCAGTTTAGAAGGAACATAATAAATATGAGTATTGCCAAGGAAGATGGAATCTATCTATTCCCCAAGGAGATCCCAATAAATATTGGTTCTGACAGGGACATGGTCAAGCTGAGGGAAATCTTCGGAGACAGGGAAATCTATATAGCTGTTGGTTCTGATGTTATTACCAATGCATCAGCCTATAGAAAGAACAGTGAGATTCTTCACTTTTCACATGTCATCTTTGACAGAAGAACAGACCAGTCCGTGACCAGTGATCTCTCTGTATCAAACGAGGCCATATCCAAAATAAAGGGCAAGGTAATCCAGCTAACTCTGCCAACCCAGTATGAGGACATAAGCTCAACTCAAATAAGGGATAACATTGATAAGAACCGGGATATCTCAAAGCTTATTGATCCTATGGCAGCTGACTATATCTACAATTACGGACTTTATATCAGGGAGCCTCTATATAAGACATTGGTGGAGACAAAAACCCTGGATGTTGAAATCCATAGAAACCTGAGCAGTGAAATTCTCACCTATCTGATGGACAACTTTGGAAACAAGATAATCGAAGATGGGATACTGGAGCTTAGAAACAAGCTAAGCTACAGAATAATAATCCTCAAGGATATGGAAACTGGCCTACCTTTGGGTTTTTCAGCCTTCTACTGGGTAAGGCACAGCATGCTCTATGATGAATTCATGGACCAGGATCTAACCCAGTACATCAGAACCTATGCCAAAGGAAGGACTGCATTCATTGCCTGCCTCTATGCAAGGGATGATAATGACAACATTATGGATATGGTTCTAAACGAAACACTATCCATTGCCTTGAATAGGGATTACAACTATGCACTATACTGCAACACCATGATTTCAGGTGAAAATGAAAAGGCTGAGGAATACCTGCTGATGCAGGGCTTCTCACAGATGCCTTTCAAGCATTTGGGTTCACCTATGTTTATGGTTGACATGAACAACCCCATAAGCATAAACCTGGATTTGGAGAATACCCTGAAGGCACCATATGACAGCGACCCTAGAATCCAGAAGGTTATAACCTCAACAAGAAAGAAGCTAAAGAGAGCCTTGGCTGACCTCTATCCTAATGAGCTACTGATTTCCTTCAATAGGGACATGGTTTACAGCAAGCTGATCCAAAAGCTGTGTGATGAAAACGGAGTATCAATATTGGACAATAGAAAGAAGTCACTGGGAGAAAAGATGTGTGTTCCCTTTGGTATAATACTGAACAATTCAATAATACCAAATACTGTTACAAAGACTCTTCACACTGAAAGGATATTCGCACCAGACATACACAGCTTCACCGTAGGAGAGTTCCCCAACTATCTTTCCCTTGAGGGCCAGTGCAAGACAATAAAGTCATTTGAACGCCCTGTTATGCTTACGGATGACCTGCTCCACAAGGGTTACAGAATAAAGATAGTCGAGCCTCTTCTCCGCAAGGAAGGAATTAAGATCGCCAAGCTTTTCGTTGGGATTCTATCAGGCAAGGGCAAGGAGATAGCCCAGATCAGGAATCTTGATGTGGAATATGCTTATTTCGTTCCAAACCTTAGATTATGGTTCAACGAAAGCAGTCAATACCCATTTTTAGGTGGTGACATGGTAAGAAAGGATTATCTTGAATCAAATCTGATTCCAAGCATAAATTTCATACTTCCCTACGTATCACCCAGGTTCATCAAGGATATATCTCAGGATGCGATATACAACCTATCCGAAATCTGTCTTAACAATTCATTGGACCTTTTGAAGGTCATTGAAGAGGTATATCAGGAGATCAATGAAAAGAACCTCACCCTTGCATCCCTTGGTGAAGTGATCTTTACACCCAGATACCCTGACCTGGAAAGAAGTGTCCTACAGAAAAGACATCAGAAGCCCTCCACATTCCTGGAGATGGACTTACATTACCTCAAGAGACTGGAGCACACTCTTAGAGGACATACGAGGTGATTGAAATGTACTATTACAAATATAAAAATAAATTTCTGTTTTCCAAGATACAAATTGAAGAGCTTAACTCAGCAACTGAAAATGAGTTGATTAAATCAAATGACACTGTTTATTTTCTAAAATCCATGGACCCCTTCTCATCCAGGAGGGGGTTTATGGTTAAATCCGCTTCTCAGATTGAAGAAAATGAGGAAGGGTTGGATATTCTTAAAGAATCTGGAAAGGATTATCTTCTACCAGGCTGGCTTGAGGATAAGATAGGGGATGGAAAAGTAAAGGCGGTAAACATCTCCTTCCCCCGTTGGAAAGAGGAATTGGAGGATCTTCCCACCCACTGGAGAATCAATGTTATCGCTCTTGGGGATGTTGGCAGCACATTGCTGATCGGCTTAAGACTACTTGGCTCCAACATGACCATAGGCATCTATGACAGAACACCTGAAAAGATGAAGAGATGGGAGCATGAGCTTGGACAGATTAGGCGACCATTCCATGAGAAATCCTTCCCCAGTGTAGAAGTAGTGGACAAGGAAAACCTTTTTGATTGTGACATGGTTGTTTTCTGTGCTTCCAAGGGAATTCCCCCTGTAGGCTCAGAAAATATTGATGTTAGAATGGTTCAATTTGAAGGCAACAGGGAAATACTTGGAGAACATGCAAGGGCTGCACGGGAGAAAGGGTTTAAAGGTATCTTTGCTGTTGTAAGCGATCCAGTGGATCTTCTTTGCAGAGGGCTCTACCTTGATTCAAACACAGATGATGAAGGAAATCTGGACTACATGGGCCTTGCACCTAACCAAATAATTGGATATGGTTTGGGAGTGATGAATGCCAGAGCCTGCTTCCACGCTGAGAGAAATCCAGGTTTTGAGCATTATTTCAGTGAGGGTCAGGTCTTTGGTCCTCATGGCAAGGGTTTAATTGTAGCTGATAGTATGATAAACTACAATGAGGAAAAGTCATTGTTCCTGACAGAGAAAACCCTGAACTCAAATCTGGATATCAGGGGATTTGGTTTTAAACCTTACGTGGCTCCTAGCCTGTCTTCAGGTGCTCTATCCCTGATAGCCACAATTGAAAATGAATACTTTTATGGATCTTCCATGATGGGCGAAGTATTTATGGGCGCAAAAATGAGACTGACAAAGAATGGTCTGGAAATACCTTACTACAGCCTCGACCCAATGCTTCAAAATAGACTTGAGAAAACCTACAACGAACTAAGGAGTATGATATGAGACCATTTACACTTATTTTACCGTCACAGCCCTCCCAGCTGCTACAGAAAATGATCGATCGTGCAGTAAACGGTGAGGATTTCAATATTGTTAGCAGCGAAGAAAGCCTACCTGACCTTAAAGGACACAATATACTATTTGCAGTTGAATTGAACTCAATAGGAATTAATCCAAAGCTGAACAGTATCCTGGAGGAGCTGGTAAGTAGGGGTAAGAATTCGCTTAAGAACTCAAGAGCCTCAATTCTGATCCACAGCGGTTTTGACAATTTTACAAAAACAGCAGCCCAGGATATTGTGTTCATTGCGAACCAGCTCGGTTGCACCTTCCCTGGCAGACCTGTCATTGAAGCAAACCAGAACCTGGACAACTACATACCATTAAGAAAGATTTATGATCTACCTTTGGAGGATATCTGTCTTCAGAAAAGCGAGGAGCTTGGGAGAAGGCTACTCTCCACCCAGTTGTATTTCAGGAACAGAACAATTGCAGTTCTTCATTCTTCAAATAAGGGCACATCAAATACATATTCCCTTTGGGAGATGATTAAGGAGCATTTGCAGGACAAGGTTCACATAAACGAGGTATACCTAGGAAACGGTACGATTACAGATTGCAGAGGCTGCAGCTACAGGACCTGCAAATACTTTGGAAAGCAGGCTAAATGTTTCTATGGAGGAGTTGTCGTTGAGGAGGTATATCCTGCAATTCAGGATGCATCCACCATCATTCTCCTATGCCCCAACTACAACGACATGATAACGGCAAATATTGTTGCGACCATCAATAGGCTTACTGCACTTTTCAGGAAGACTAAATTTTATGACAAGAAGATTTTTGCAGTTATAGTCTCTGGCTATTCAGGTGGAGATGCCCTAGCCAAACAGCTTATAAGTAGCCTTAACATGAACAAGACCTTTGAACTTCCTCCTGAATTTTCAATCATGGCCACAGCCAATGATCCGGGGTCAATCAACAATGTCCCAGAAATCCGGGAAAAGGCGCAAGCCTTTGCAAATCACATACTAGAAAACATATAGCCTGTTCACAGGCTATTTTTTTGCACAAAAATAAAGGTTCCTTTCCAAACACGGGAGGCTAGACTGTTTCCAGTCAGGCCCTGGCCATATATTCATAGACAATTGTCCTTAGAAGATACAGCTCGGAAACCTTTTACAAGACCTTATTTACTTCTTCTCTTCCTTCAGATCCACATTTAAATCTTCAGTCACCTTGTTTGCATGCCCCTTGAATTCACCTAAGGCCTTTCCAAGCGATTTCCCAATTTCAGGAAGCTTTGATGGCCCAAATATTACCAGGGCAATTGCTAGTATAAGAATCAGCTCTGGTGCTCCCAATCTACCAAATCCCATTCAAGTCACTCCTTCCATGGTCCGATTGTAATTTCACAAGACCTATCATTTTTTTACATCATAACCCTATCCTGGTGTGTGAATACTGTTGCATTTCCAGTAAGAGCTCTTCCCACTAGAGTAATTCCAAGCTTAAGTGCCAATTCAACTGCAAGGGATGTAGGATTGCTTCTTGAGCAAATAATTGGAACACCTGCTCTAGCAGCCTTAAGTACCATGTCTGTTGAAATTCTACCAGTGGTAATTATAATGGACTTATCCAGATCCCAACCTCTATAGGCTGCATAGCCAATAACCTTGTCATGGGTATTATGTCTGGCTACATCCTCCATTGTAACAACATCATTCTTGTATATGATGGCACTGGCATGAATTCCTCCATGTCTTTTGTACCTTACAGCATCCTGGTACATTCTTCCAAATGCATCTCTTATTCTCTTAAAGTTAATAAGTACATCACTTGCATATATTGCTAATTCCGATATCTCTTCCGGAATGTTCAATGAAGATCCACATCCCGTTCCAAAAATATCATTGAGCTCATTTCTTTTATCTGTAATATTTTCTGCAACAACATATACTTGTCGAAGGTCCTCACATGCAGCAACAGTCATAATATCTGAAAATGATTTAACAACTCCAGTGTTAATCAAATGACCAATTGCCAATTCCCTCAGGTCTGTTGGAGTACACATTAATGTAACTAACTTTGTACCATTCAGGTTAATTGTAACTGGAAACTCTTCAGACAGTTCTATTGCATTTATCATATCCAGCATCTTTGTACCTCCAATCTAAGGATTCTCATCCTGCCCAACCTCTATCCACTCTGCCAAATAATCCGCATATCCCTTTGACATGTGTTTGTTGGAATATACAAATACCGTTCCATTACTGGCATGGGTAAACTTAAGATCCCTGTATTCGCTGTCATTGGACAATTCCGCAAGCATATCCTCCAACTCACCCTCCGTAAGATTATAGGGTGGAAGATTGAACATGGTAACATAGGTTGGTCTTGGATATCTCCTTGACTCCTCCCTAACAGTATCACCTATTAACTTTAGAATATCCTTATTTTTAACCCGAATTATTATACCTGCATACTTGTCAGTCATTTCATTCCCCGAATAGTAGAAGGCATTTCCCTCAGCATCATCAATTCTTCTTAAATCCAAATCTGTGCCGATTCTTTCAAGTACTTGGGGGATATCAGTAGCCTGGTCTTCATCCCCATACATAAGCGAGGCTTCAATCTCAGCAAGGGTAACTATTTTACCATCCCTTGAGTTCCTGATTATAAAATCAGCTATGTCTTCCTGAATATACTCCATTTTTTCATCCATATAATCACCCACTATGGCAATAGATTCATTGATTCAAGCTCTCTAGCTGCAAAGTCCAAGCCTAGTCTATTAAGGGTTTCCTTGGTTGGAGCTCCTGTTTTCTTGTCCCATCCCATTTCCTCATAGAACATGGTCAAAGCCGTTTGCATATCTTCTCGCTCCATCTTGACTGTACCCTCGGTAAATGGCTCCATTTCAGGATCCATATCATAAACCCAGTCCATTATTACGTCGTGTTCATTTCTCATGTCTACCGTACCCATCTGCTTGACCGTTAATGCCCTGTGCAGTGTAAATACCCTTTCAGCTGCCAAATCAAGTGATTCCTCAGTGTAATTCTCTCCTGTGACTATGGACATGTATTTGGACTCCAACGCAGTATCACCACGATAGTTTCTTGCCTTCACAGGAGATACCATCATTGGCCACATCCAGTTACACACTGTAAGTGAATCGTGAAGCACATTTCTTATTATGGACCACTTGGCAAATTTTGCCTTATACTGATTCATAGGAGTATACTTTGCTGGAAAATCAAACGCTTCCTCCGATCCCCATAGCTCAGCTGACACTTCCCTCAAAATATCAGCAGGTAAACCTGAACCTATAAGATTCATATGTGTATGAGATTGGGAATCCCTATTGAACATACAGGAAATCAATGCTCCTACCTGGGCTCCTGCCTCATTGCTGTGATGAACGGGATAACCTAGCGGTGACCAAATTTTATAGTCCTTACCATGCCAAAAATCATCTCCGAAATTCCATCTTTTTGCTATCCAGTAGGTTCCATCCCCTAAATGACTGAATTCCCCTTCCTTAAATGTTATCCTTCTATAAAAGTCCTTAAGGAATGCAGGATCTCCAGCTTCCAGTAAATCAAATGGAATTGAATTGTATTCTTCCTCTGATAATACTTCCTTCAATTTCCCTGATTCATATGCATACTTAAAGTCCCTTCCTATCATTCCGTAATTACACCAGACACCATAATCATTTGCAATCTGGGAACCAAGACTTCTTGATATTAGAGTAGCATCATCCTTTTCGAACTGATCTGATGCACCTTTAAACATAACACCCCCTGGTGAATGATATCCCATACAAGTATTCGAAACATATCTTGATACACCATATTTCTCAAGCTGAGGTATGTCTAACTGTGAAAAGCATCTAATCGGACAGGATTGACATCCACCCATTCTCTTGGTGTACTTTTCCGCAACTGGTCCAAGGTCCTTAACACCCTTTTGTGTTCTCAAGCCAACAGTTGTGATATCTCCAGGAGGAATTTCTCCAGTTTCAACAGGTGGTTCAGCTGCTCCCCAATATAGGTCTTTTTGTGCAGTCCATCTACTTCCTTTTGAATCAAATTCTGCCCAAGGCTGAGGTGTACTGGGTACAACGTGGTTATTGTTTGCACCAATCAACTCTTTAAGCATATAGCTGTTTGTATCCAATAGTTCCTTGGCTTTACCGGCTATTTTTAATGAGCCTGTCCCAACTATTCCAATTGCCTTAAGCTTCTTTGCACCAAGTATGCTTCCATGTCCTCCTGCGGAATGCGAATATCCATTCATAATTACTGAAAGGTTGACAAGGTTTTCACCTGCCTGACCAATCGCAGCAATGCTTGCCTCCTTGCCCATCTCAGATGCGACAAGAGCAGTCGTATTGTTGATTCCCTGCCCCCACATTTTTGATGCGTCCTCGATACTGACCTTGTCATCTTCTATTCTAAGCCACACTGGACCTCTTGCTTTGCCTTCAACTATTATTGCATCGTAGCCGGCATACTTCATGGATGCTGCAAAATTACCTCCCATATGGGAATCTGCCACCATTGGTTTAGGGGTAGTAACAAACAATGATGTAATATTCGTTCTTGAGCTACAGGGTGCTCCAGATCCAGTAAGTGGGCCCGCACCAAATACAATCTTGTTTTTAGCATCATGAGGGTGTGTTCCCACTGGTACCTCATCAAACAATACCTTGTAACCTATTCCCATGCCTCCTATGTAATCCTTGTATTTATTGGTATCTTCAGTTGTTATCCTTCCATTGGACAGGTTGACCCTAAGAATCTTCCCTGCCCATCCGTATGAAACCGCCATTTTCTTCCCTCCTTTGATCAATTATGAAAATCTGTACCCATTTCTTCTCATTGCCTTCTTTACATCTTCCCAAGGAATCATCTTTAAAGCCCCAGATGGACAGTTTTCTGCACAGAATCCACATGCCACACATTTGGTGGATTTTTTCGTCTCAGGATCAATTGTGGGCAAATGCCAAGGACAGGCTTCTTCACAGGCACCACACCCTACACATTTTGATGTGTCTACAACCCTTGCATTACCTTGCTTTGGATCAGCAAATATTGCACCAGCGGGACAAGCCCTGCCACAGTAAGGCTCTCTACACTGCTTGCAGGTTTCTGGGCTCATCGACAGATTCCCAAATTGCCCGTTTTGTCTGTAGTAATCAAGCCTTGGTCCCTCATTCCCGAAATTATAGTTCTCTGACACCTTTATTCTGGATATGAATGGCTGAATCTTTTCATCGTTTATGGATGTGCAAGAGATTTCACACCTTTGGCATCCTGTACACCTTGAAGCATCTGCAAGCAAAAGTCCACTTGGCAGTGCATATGCCACTGTCTGCTCGCTTTCACAGCCCAGCATGCTCAATATGGACATTGAGATAACCGCTCCTCCGAAGCCCTTTCCTGTTAGTTTTAGAAACTCCCTTCTTGTGGTCTCACGCTCCAGAAATTTCTTTTTTGACTTTTCTTCCATGTTTACCCTCCTTTGTTTGTTATTTCTCAAACATCTTTTGGCAAATATAAAACCATCCTCTGTGGACTGGCCTATGTTAATATTTTATCATATTCTTACATTATTTCAATAAAATGAGCCAAATACACATTTAAATCATATGCCCATTTCCACATAATAAAAGCGGGGATCTCTCCCCGCCCTGATTATCTCTTACTCAACTGATTCCATTCTGTGTCTTACAACCTTCTCTATCAGCTCAACCTTGTCCTTGGCTTCCTCTCTTGATTTACCCTTGGAGTAGATGTAGAGCTTGATCTTGGGTTCAGTTCCAGATGGTCTTACCGCATACCATGAACCGTCATTCAAGTAGTATTTCAATACATTTGATCTGCCTGCGTCAGTCTCATCCCTTAGGAAGTCAACTGTCTTTTGCAGCATCATTTCACCTATTGAATCTATTGAATGATGTCTGATGTCATCCATCATTCTCTTTATTCTCTCCTGCCCATCAACACCTTCAAGCACTATTGAGATAAGCTTCTCATAATAGTATCCAAATTCCTTGTAGATATCCTCAAGAACATTCAGAAGAGTCCTTCCTTTATTCTTGTAGAAACCAGCCATCTCGGCTATCATCATTGAGGATACAACAGCATCCTTGTCCCTTACAAGATCCTTGTAGACGTAGCCTATGCTTTCCTCATATCCAAATACAAAGCTGAAGGCTCCGGTATCATCCCACTCATTTGCCTTAGCACAAATGTTCTTGAAGCCTGTCAGGGTTTCAAATGTTGCAACATCATATTTCTTTGCTATGGCTTTTCCCAAATCTCCAGTTACAATACTTTTAACAATCGCTGGGTTCTCGTGATGC
>CAYMHD010000050.1:10657-12647 GCA_964390135.1 uncultured Gudongella sp.
TTTTGCTCCTTTCTGAAAGGATATAATAGACCAGCAAGGCTCCGATCTGGTTGCCATTCAGGTATGTGTAATCATGCTTATCATTTCTTACAGCAATGGCAACTCTGTCACAATCCGGGTCAGTGGCAAGCAATACGTCTGCATTCTCCTTCAGACCAAGCTCTCTTGCATACTTGAAGGCCTTGTTATCCTCAGGATTTGGATATCCAACAGTAGCGAATGTATAGTCAGGCTCAGCCTGCTCCGGTACCACTATTATATTGTTAAATCCTCTTTCCCTAAGAATTCTCCTTACGGGTATATTACCTGTTCCATTAAGGGGTGTGTAAACTATCTTTACATCCTTGTCAATATCATCATGTATGGTCATCTTCAACAATTCAGAGAAATATTCATCGTCTATTTCCTTGCCGATTATCTGGATCAAGCCCTTTTCCTTGGCCTCCTCAAAATCCATCATTTCAATATCCCTGTAATGACCTATTCCATCTATTTCCTCCAGAATCTCATCTGCAACATCATCCAATATCTGTGCCCCTTCTTCCCAGTAAACCTTGTATCCGTTGTAGTCCTGTGGATTGTGGCTGGCTGTAACCACGATGCCTGACTGGGTCCCAAGCCTTCTTACAGCGTAGGAGAGCATTGGGGTGGGTCTTATGTCATCAAACAAATACACCTTTATGCCCTTTGCCGCCAGAACCCTGGAAGCTATTTCGGCGAACTTGTCTGAGTATAGCCGTACATCATATGCAATCGCCACGCCTTTTTTCTTGGCTTCCTCACCATAGTTTTCTATAGTCCTTGCCAAGCCCTCAGTAGCCATGCTTACGGTATAGATGTTCATCCTGTTTGTACCAGCGCCAAGCTTTCCTCTCAGTCCTGCTGTACCAAACTCAAGGTCCTGATAGATTCTATCCTCAATGTCATCCTCATCCGTCAACCCCATAACCTCACCCTTTGTGTCTTCATCAAAAAATGGATCATCAATCCATGATTGATACTTCTCTCTATAGTTCATCTTCATCCCCCCATTGGTAATATCTCTACATATCTTTTTGATTTATACCCTCTATTGACTTATATACCCATCCTTTTGACAATTGAACTCTAAATGAGTTCGGTTTCTACAGAAGGCTCGTTTCTTTTCAGTATTCTCTTAAGCTTGGTACCCGCACCTTCCAGTGTCATGTATATGAGAGGGATGATGATAATTGTCAGAAGAGTCGCAGCAAGCATTCCACCGATTACGGTGATTGCCAGGGGTGAAAATCTTTCAGAGCCCAAGGCAAGCTGTAGGGCTAGTGGCATCATTCCAACAATATCTGATAAGGCAGTCATCATGATTGGTCTGAATCTTGACCTTATTGCATCCTCAATTGCGCTGACCATTGTCGATCCACCCTCCCTGTTTTCATTTATTGCAGCCACCAGGAGAATGGAGTTGTTGACCACTGTTCCAGCCAGTAAAATTAGTCCCAGAAGAACTGGCATAGACATGTATTTCCCTGTTAACCCAAGTGCTGGTGCTATCCCGATTACCACCATGGGAATTGCAGCCATTATTGTCACAGGATGGAGGAAGGACCTGAATTGGGGTACCAAAATCAGATAGACAAAAACTATCGCCAATGATATCAGAAATACCATGTCTCCAACAGAATCCGTCAGAGTCTCTTGCTCTCCACTGAATTCAATGCTGTAGCCCTTAGGTAAACCCATCTTCTCAATCTCTTCCTGAATTTCAGATACCACATGACTGAAAGCACGGCCTTCAGTGAATCCATTTATGTTTACAGTATAGGACATATTCTCACGTTCCACCATATTTGCCCTGTTTTCGACCTTTATCGATGCCACTTCGCTTAGTGGTATCCTAACTCCCAAGGGGGTTGTAAGATAGGTATCCATGAGATATTCAAGATCAGAAGAGGAGTCACCGCTGAAGCCAACCCTTACATCTATGGAATCGTCCCTGCCAAGGGTCATTGAT
>CAYMHD010000051.1:0-9932 GCA_964390135.1 uncultured Gudongella sp.
TCCTGGGGATCAAGACAATTGACAGCCCTTGCAAAAACCTTGGCTGCAGAGGTTTTTCCAGTCCCCCTGGTTCCTGAGAAAAGATAGGCATGTCCTATGTTTTCCTTCTTGATCTGATTCTTCAGAATCGTAGTTATATGTTTCTGGCCCAATATTTCATCGAATGTCTTGGGTCTGTATTGTCTATATAATGCCTGATACATGGAATCACCCTTACTTGTTATGAAATCTTACTACGACCTATTATATCAAAAAAGCGCCCCCTTTACACTAACAAAAGCAAAAGGGCCCCTTTGGGCCCCTAATTAGATAGCTTCCTTAACAAGGTTTTCAGCTTCCCCATCTTCAGGGAACCTACCAAGCTCTGCCTTTGAAAACAGAAGCTTTCCATTAACCTTGATCTCAAATACCCCACCACTTGATGGGATGATTGTAAGCTCTGAAATTTCATTCTTGTGTTGATTGAGGATACTCTCTGTCAAGGCAACTGCCCTGCTTAGATACCCTCAGGAAGTACAGTATTCTATTGATAGTTTATTCTTCATGGCAATTCCTCCTTGTAATTTCTTTCCTTATTAGTTTACCCGGAATTATTTTATCTAAACCCTAACCTGGTTGACATTCCAAGGATTATGGTCTATAATATAAGTCTGTGGAAACCAAGGAGAGATGGCTGAGTCTGGTCGAAGGCGCACGACTGGAAATCGTGTAGGCGTTTACTCGTCTCGAGGGTTCGAATCCCTCTCTCTCCGCCATTGGAACATTTTGCCGTGCTAGATGGGGAGGTAGCGGTGCCCTGTTACCTGCAATCCGCTACAGCAGGATTGAATTCCCGGCTTAGGCATCTCTGCTGTGAGGTCTGCCTCGAAAAAGTGGCGTTGACGGTTGGGTCCCACGCAACGGAAACTCATGAACCTCGTCAGGTCCGGAAGGAAGCAGCGATAAGTGAATCTTTTCGTGTGCCGTGGGTCAGCCTGGCCCGAGTTAACTGTTCGGGTAACGCTCGGAGCAGGATTGACAAAGCTGGGTGCACGGCTACATACAAAAACAACTCTGGAAAATTCCAGGGTTGTTTTTTTGTTTAAGTTTAAAATTTACCAAAGCATTACATTATCTTCATAGAGGCTTTATATTCATGCTGTATGATATAACCATAATAAGAGATTGAGGTGATTAGATGAGCTTGAATTTATGTATTGATATCGATGGAACAATTACAGAAGCGTACTACTGGCTCAAGGCAGCCAACATATATTTTGACGCCGACATACAGCCATACCAGGTTAAGGAATATGATATCCACAATGTATTGAATATCCCAAGAGAGGCCTACCAGGAGTTTTACAGACTTCACTGGAGGGAGCTCCACGGGGAGGCAAGGCCCAGAAAATATGCAGACCTTGTACTGTGGAAGCTTTTTATGCAGCATAACATTGCCTATGTTACAGCCAGGGAGCCAGTAACCAGAGACATCACAGTCCAGTGGCTGAGAAAACATGGTTTCCCGGAAATGGATCTTCATATGCTGGGTTCCCATTACAAGGTGGAAAAGGCCAAGGAGCTTGATTGTGATATCTTCGTTGAAGACAGGTACGAGAATGCAGTTGAGTTGGCACTCTCGGGCTTCAATGTCCTCCTAATGGACTGCAGCTATAATAGAAAGCCACTTATCCCAGGAATAACAAGGGTTACAAACTGGCTTGATGTCCACGAAGAGGTTCAGGTTATAAACTCAAGAAGTTCTGAACTAGCTCCCCATATTGCATGATTTAATATAGATCAAACAACACAGAAAGCAGGAAGTTGAATTTCTCACAATTTGAAAATTCACCTTCCTGCTTTCTATTAGACTCCTATGAAATAGTCTGATTTACCATTCCTCTTTACCCTGTACAAATTCTGGTCTGCCTTGGCCATGAGCTCGTCAATGGTTTTACCATCCCTTGGAAAAAGTGAAGTTCCTATGCTGAATCCCACATCAACATTGTATTTTTCATTCTTGAAGTCATCCTCTATGTGATAGCTGTTTGATATCTTCTCAAAGATCCTATCTATAGATGCAAGTGCATTATCCTCATTCCTTATGTCATGAAGATATATGAGGAACTCGTCCCCTCCAGTCCTGACTATGAAATCCTCCTCCCTAAGCTCCCGCTTTATTCGAGATGCAAGATACTTGAGGATGTCATCTCCTATCCTATGTCCATGGTTGTCATTTATTGATTTGAAATCATCTATATCCAGAAGTGCAACACAGCTGGTTTTGCCATTTTCTTTAGCGTTCTGAAGTCTTTCAGGTATCAATTCCTTCAAGGCATTCCTGTTATAAGCTCTTGTCAGAGGATCTCGATTAGCCCTTTCCTTAAGCTCTTCCTCTGCTTTCTTTCTCTCAGTTGCATCATCCACTACAATATTGACCCCTATAATCTCTTCGTTTTCCTTGCTTGGAGTAAAGTGTACCCTAAGCCAGCTGGGCTTTCCCCAAATGCTCATATAGCCAAATTCCTCAGTCAGCTCCTCTTCCTTCTCAATGCATTCCTTCAGCTTTTGGGTAAACCCATTGTCCACTAGCTCTGGTAGATTAAATACGTTTATGCTCTGGGTTGCTTCCCTTGAAGGAGAATCCAAAATCTCAAGGAGCTTTTTGTTTGCAAAAGTTATTTGCCCATTCGTTGTGCAGGACATGAATCCGATGGGAGCATTTTCCGCCAAAGTGTAGAAGCTCTCTCGACTTTTCCTTAACTCACTTTCTGCCCTGGTCTTCTCCATGAAAAGTCCAAGCTGTGTCAGGTATAATAGAAGCATCTCGCGATTTCTTATACCCTTTTCCCCTCTAAAGATTAGAGTAAAGTCCCCCAAGGATTTTCCATCCTTTGTAATCCTTGCAACAGCCACCTTACCTATTTTGAATTCCTGGACCAGTGCATCCAGAAGCTCTTTTGGAATAACATTCCCCACCAGATCGTACATGCTTTCAAACACTGTAATCTGCTTGTTCTCAATTTTCTTTTCCCTCTCTGGGTCGTGATCCCACTTCATGTTGACGGAGGGATTGATTTTCATTGTCACCAAAACTTTATCTATATCTTCCTGATCCCCACAAAGTGCCATGGTCTGAAAATCTCTGCCATCCTCGTCAAAAAGATTGAAAGCGGCATAATCAGCTCCCGATAGCTCCATAGCCTGCTGGGTAATATGCCTATAATCCAGTTTTCGGCCTAGGCTATCAATAAAATATCTGGAGTTCTCCAGCAGCATCATTTCTGATGTCCTATCCAGGAAAATCGTAACGAAGTGGTCCTTTTCAGGTGAATATGCCCTTATTTGAAAATGCCTGCCAAACTCCTCTGAAAACTCATCGATTTCAATGGGGCTGTTATCCTTAACCACTTGGGAATAGATCTTCACCCATTTCATTGCATAATCATCATTCCTTGAAACATCTCTAACAAAGCGCTTGTTTAGTACACTATCCCTAGTTAGACCAAGCAGGTCTTCAAAGGCCTTGTTTACATCAAGAAAGACATAGTCAACCATATTGCCTTCCTTGTCATAAACAGCCCTATGGTATGCAAAGGCACATTTAGTGTTTTCGATTACTTCCCTGTAGAGATCCATATACTTCCCTCACTTTATGTTTTATGCCATCAATGAGTAAATTATAACATAATCCCTGTGCTTTGTCAGACCATTCAAAGCTTCTTATCCAATATCAACCGCATGGACCATGCCTTCAAATACCTTGCTGTTACCGGATTGAGAGTTCACCATCTTTTTCATCAATTACAATATTATCTCCATCCTTCAAAGCGCCTCTTATGATCATTCTTGATATGCCTGTCTCAATCTCCTTCTGAAGAAATCTCTTAACCGGCCTTGCACCGTACTGTATGGAGTAGGCTCTTTCAAGAATATTCTCCTTTGCACTGTCAGTTACCTTGATGTTGATATTTCTATCCTGAAGCCTCTTTTCAATCTCAGCAATCTGCAGGTCGATAATTTTGAATATCTCCATTCTCTGAAGGGGCTTAAAGAGGACAATCTCATCTATTCTATTTAGAAATTCGGGTCTGAAGGTCATCCTCATCTGACTTAAAACCCTGTCCCGGGTTGATTCCTGGATTGTTCCATCCTCTCCCAGGCCTTCCAGAAGATACTCTGACCCTATATTTGATGTCATTATTATTACTGTGTTCTTGAAGTCCACCGTCCTACCTTGGTTGTCTGTAAGTCTTCCATCATCCAAAACCTGTAGGAGGATATTGAATACATCAGGATGGGCCTTCTCTATCTCATCAAAGAGTATTACTGAGTAGGGCTTTCTTCTGACGGCTTCTGTCAGCTGTCCTCCCTCATCATAGCCCACATATCCCGGAGGTGCCCCAACTAGCCTTGAAACAGAGTGCTTCTCCATGTACTCACTCATATCTATCCTGATAATGTTTTTCTCATCATCGAAAAGAGTCTCTGTCAGAGCCTTTGAAAGCTCCGTCTTTCCTACACCGGTGGGCCCAAGGAAGATGAAGCTTCCAACAGGTCTGTTTATATCCTTAAGACCGGCCCTTGCACGAATTACGGCATCAACAACAGAGTCCACTGCCTCGTCCTGACCGATCACCCTCCTGTGGAGTATGTCACCAAGTCCCAAAAGCTTCTCCCTCTCTGTTGCCAAGAGCTTTGTCGTGGGTATTCCAGTCCATTTTGCGACCACTTCAGCAATCTCCTCTTCTGTAACCTCTTCCTTAAGTAGTCTTTCCTCGGTTTGTTCCTTGTCCTGGGCTTCCTTAAGCTTTCTTTCAAGCTCAACAAGGGTTCCGTACTTAAGCTGGGACAGCTTTTCTAGATTGTAGCTTCTTTCAGCCTCTTCAATCTCTCGTTTTACCCTATCTATTTCCTCCTTGATCTCCTTTTCAGCGGATATTTCCTTTTTTTCCTCTTCCCACTGGGCCTTTAGTAGATCAAACTCACTCTTGAGCTCTCCAAGCTCCCTTTCAAGCTTCTCAAGTCTTGCACGGGAGGCATCGTCCGTTTCCTTCTTCAAAGCTTCCCTTTCTATCTCCAGCTGCAGGACCCTTCTTCTGATCTCGTCTATCTCAACAGGCATGGAGTCTATTTCTGTCCTTATCATTGCAGATGCCTCATCCATTAAGTCAATCGCCTTGTCAGGCAGGAACCTATCTGAGATATACCTGTCTGAAAGGGTAGCTGCTGCTATAACCGCACCATCTGAGATCCTTATTCCATGATGGATCTCATACTTTTCCTTTAGCCCTCTCAGTATTGAGATTGTATCCTCAACTGTAGGCTCATTAACCAGGACCTTCTGGAATCTCCGTTCCAGGGCCGCATCCTTTTCAATGTATCTCCTGTACTCATCCAGGGTGGTTGCACCAATTGTGTGCAGCTCTCCCCTCGCAAGCATTGGCTTCAGTAGATTTCCCGCATCCATCGATCCTTCAGCCTTTCCGGCCCCTACTATGTTGTGGAGCTCGTCAATGAACAGAAGTATCCTTCCGTCAGACTTCTGTATCTCTGAAAGCACAGCCTTAAGTCTTTCCTCAAACTCTCCCCTGTACTTGGCACCAGCCACCAAAGCCCCCATATCCAATGCAAATATTGTCTTGTCCTTGAGTCCCTCAGGTACGTCCCCGTTCACTATCCTCTGGGCCAAACCTTCCACTATGGCAGTCTTGCCTACACCAGGGTCCCCTATAAGTACGGGGTTGTTCTTTGTTCTCCTGGAAAGTATCCTGATGACATTTCTGACCTCCGAGTCCCTACCAATCACAGGGTCCATCTTACCCTTTCGGGCTTCCTCAACAAGGTCACGTCCAAACCTTCCAAGGGCTTCATAGGTCTCCTCTGGATTGTCTGAGGTTATTGTCTGACTTCCTCTGACCTTCATCAGTGACTGAAGGAAAGCATCCCTTGTCATTCCATATTCCCTGAAGACATCTCCTGAGTGGGTTCCCTTTGAGGACAATATTGCCAGGTAAAGGTGCTCCACACCAACATATTCATCCTTGAAGGTTTTTGCCTCCTCTTCAGCATCCATAAGGACCTTTGAATAGGACCTTCCAGGGTGTATATTCCCTCCAGACTGCTTGGGAAGCTTCTCAAGCTTTTTGTCCACAGCCCTTCTTATTTCATCTGAATCTATCCCCATAAGTGAAAGTACCCTGGGCACAAGTCCTTCCCTGTTTCTTATGAGAGCTGCATGCAGGTGAAGCTCAGAAAGCTCTGGGTTTCCTAGCTTAATGGCTATGTTCTGTGATTCCTGTACAGCCTCCATGCTTTTCTGAGTGAATTTGTTCATATCCATCTCCATTCCTCCTGTTACTGTTTTCTTGGATTGTAGTCTATGTTTTCCTTAAGCTTTCTGTAAAGCTTCTTATCTTCCTCTTTTAGATTAGGTGGATTTACAATTGTAACTTCAAGATAAAGGTCTCCCTTGTTCTTCTTAAGGTCCACAAATCCTTTGCCTGGGAGCCTCATCCTTGTTCCTCCGGTTGTTCCTTCTGGTATGTCCACCTTGATCTTTCCACTTAATGTCTGCACAAGGACCTTCTCTCCCAAGGCTGCCTCCCATGGCAGAACTGGCACCTTCTTTATTATATTAAGGCCTTCCAGTTTCATATCCCTGCTTTCACTTACATTGATCTTAAAGAGGATGTCTCCGTCTATTCCCCACTTGTCTCCCTTGACCTTGATTTTCTTTCCTGGGGTTATACCCTTGGGAACCTTGACCGTGATATTCCTTGTGGTCCCTCCGAAGTTCAGGGAAACGTCCCTGGATACCCCATTATCGGCATCCTCCAGGGATATTGTAAGCTCGGATTCATAGGATTGTCGCTGTGGCCTTCTTGTACCACCGGCCGACCTTCCTGACCTGGCTCCAAAAATATCACCCATGTCAAAGCCTCCTCTAGCACTGCCACCAGCACCACCGAAAATCAGATTGAAGAAATCAGAAAAATCCGCTCCTTCACCAGATGTATAGGTGTACTGTCTTCCTCCTCCGAAATTTCCAAATCCAAATTGTGAAGGGTCAAATTGCTGACCATTTGAAAATCCGTACTGACCGAACTGGTCATATTGCTTTCTTTTCTGCTCATCCCCCAGAACCTCATAGGCTTCATTGACCTCCTTGAACTTGTCCTGTGCCTTTTCGTCGTTAGGATGCAGGTCCGGGTGATATTTTTTTGCAAGCTTTCTGTATGATTTCTTTATCTCATCCTGACTGGCGGACTTGCCCACCTCAAGTATCTTGTAATAATCCTTATATTCCATAAAATCATCTCCATCCCAAGGTTTCCGCTTTTGTTTGACCTTCTTTGACCTTTGTTGATTATATTATATTAAATTTCTGTAAGAATTACAATATTATTATACCCTGTCCACAAAAAAAATTAACCCCGCCATTGTTTTGGTACCCGGCGGGGTTGATTTCACTTTATATATTTGTCTATTATTGTGATTATCTCGTTTATCTTTTCCTCTCCCTGCTCTTCCCCTTCCAGTATGGCATCAGCCACACAGGTTCTGATGTGCCCGTTCAGAACATCGATATTGGCCTTTTTCAAAAGACCGATGATTGAAAGTATCTGGGTTGAAATATCAACACAGTACCTGTCCTCCTCAATCATCCTGATTATTCCATCAACCTGTCCCCTAACGGTTTTAAGCTTTTTAAGAGCTGTTTCCTTCCCCTGGTTCACCTTGACTACCTCCTATCCGATCTCTTTAACTGAGTAGCCTGCTTCGTCAACCGCCTCCATCAGAAGATTGTCCAGAAGATTCTCTCCCTCTACTTCAACCTTGCCTGTTGACAGGTCCACATTTACATCCTGAACACCATCGATTCCCTTTAAAGCATTCTTTACCGCCATTTCACAATGTCCACAGCTCATGCCTTCAACCATCATTATTTTTTTCATAATATTATCCTCCTCTTTATTTGAAATTTCTAAGCCTTAACGAGTTTGATACAACCGATACTGAACTGAATGCCATTGCCGCTCCAGCCACCATTGGATTCAGGAAGCCAAGTGCAGCAAATGGTATTCCAAGCGTATTGTAGAAGAATGCCCAGAAGAGATTCTGCTTTATGGTCTTCATGGTTCTGTGGCTGAGTCTCATTGCCGTAACAACCCCCTCAAGATCTCCTCTCATAAGGGTTATGTCCGCCGCCTCCATTGCCACATCCGTACCTGTTCCGATTGCAAAGCCAACATCTGCCGCTGCAAGGGCCGGGGCGTCATTGATCCCGTCTCCTACCATTCCAACATGCATCCCCTGTGACTTGAGCTTTTCAACCTCACTGGCCTTGTCCTCAGGAAGTACATCAGCAAGAATATTCTCGATTCCAACCTGGGCTCCTATGGCCCTTGCTGTCCTTTCGTTGTCTCCGGTTATCATAAATACCTTGAGACCCATGTCCTGAAGCTCCCTGATGGCCGCCTGGGAGGTTTCCTTGATACCGTCTGCAACAGCTATTATACCTGCAAGCTTCCTGTCAACGGAAAGGAGCATTGCTGTCTTTCCTTCTGTTTCAAGCTTTTCAATATCCTTTTCCCTTAAAGAAACATCAATATCATTCTCCGTCATGAGCTTCCTGTTTCCGAGAAGAACCTCCCTACCTTCAAAGCTTGCCTTGAGTCCCTTTCCTGGAACGGCTGAGAAGCTTTCCGCCTCACTTAGGGCCAGTCCTTCCTCCTCGGCCTTCTTAACAATTGCCTCTCCAAGGGGATGCTCCGATGTTTTCTCAACTGAAGCCGCTATCCTGAGAATCTCGTTTCGGTCTTCACCAAAGCTTAATATGTCTGTCACATCCGGCTTTCCTTTTGTTATTGTTCCTGTCTTGTCAAATATTATTGAGTCCATCTTATGTGCTCTTTCAAGATGCTCCCCTGATTTTATCAGGATTCCATTTTCTGCACCCTTGCCTGTTCCAACCATGATTGCCGTTGGCGTGGCAAGTCCCAAGGCACATGGACATGCGATTACGAGTATTGCAACTGCATTTATAAGCCCTGTATTGAAGCTGTCTATAAAGTTGAATGCAAGGAAGGTTACCAATGCGATTCCAATAACCACAGGCACAAATATCCCAGATATCTTGTCTGCCAGCCTTTGAACCGGGGCCTTTGAGCCCTGGGCATCCTCAACCAGCTTGATTATCTGTGAAAGAACGGTGTCCTTGCCGATTTTTTGTGCCTCAAACCTGAAGGACCCAAACTTGTTTATGGTGGCTCCAACCACCTGGTCCCCCTCGCCCTTGTCAACTGGCATGCTTTCCCCTGTGATCATGGACTCATCCAGTGATGAACTTCCCTGTACTATTACTCCATCAACAGGTACCTTTTCTCCGGGCTTGACAATAACTATATCCCCAATCTGCAGATTCTCAATTGGAATCTCCTTCTCTTCCCCGTCCTTCAGGACCCTTGCGGTCTTGGGCTGCAGACCCATCAGCTTCTTGATTGCCTCAGAGGTCTTTCCCTTTGCAACCGCCTCAAAGGTCTTTCCTAGAAGGATCAGAGTTATTATGACTGCTGATGCCTCAAAGTAGTACTCATGCACTCCTGCAAAGATATTGTAGACACTGTAGAAGTAGGCTGCAGATGTACCCATTGCTATAAGGACATCCATATTTGCTCCCCCACCTCTAAGGGACTTGTAGGCCCCCTTGTAGAACCTTGCTCCGATCAGGAACTGAACGGGGGTTGCCAGTGCCCACTGAAAGTATCCATTTGTCAGTAGATTCATCTGGCCTGCCATATGGAAGAACATTGCAGAGAATAGGGGCAGGGTCAATATTGCCGAGATGATAAAGGATTTTTTTAGTGACTTGATTTCTTTTTCCCTCAGTTCCTTTTCCCTGTCAGCTGTTGTGTCCCTTTCAATTTCTGCCTTGTAGCCGGCCTTTTCTA